>JAGBZZ010000255.1 GCA_017652965.1 Clostridia bacterium
GGCGAGATCGCCGACGTGAAGGCCGCCCGTGCCATCATCACCGCCTCGACCCCGCTTGCCATCTATGAGCCCGACGGAACTGCCGACTTCGATAAGTACTATCCCGAATTCTGCAAGTATCTCGGCAAGACCGGCGAGTAAGCAATAAAGAGATCCCCCGAGTGAGCCTTTCCTCATTCGGGGGATCTTTGCTTTTAATACGGGCTTTTCAGGCCGAGAAGATCGAGAAATACGAGAGGGATCGCCCCCGTGACCCGGCCGGTGAGAATGCAGGCGTCCCCTTTTTGCGCCTCTTCTTGGCAGGGGCGGCTTTTCCGCGGATAAAGAAGCGTATTATCTTTAAGAAAAACAGATGCTCAATTTCTTATAACGCCGAATTTTCTGTACACAGCCGCTTCCACGTTAAAAAGATCGGTATAGTCACCGCCAAAGGAAAAGAGCTCTCCGTCCTCGAATTTGATTTCAAAAACCAACGTTTTCCCGGCAAGATCGCCAACGCGCTTACCGCTCTTATACCGGGGCACCCAATCGGTGCAATCTCCGGAAAATGCAATATTATCCTCATGCCCATACCCTTCGATCGGGCTTGCAGTACCGAGGATATTGAGCCCTTCGTCCCGGCTTTCGGTCGTATACACGGCAAGCGTTGCACGTTTTGCCCTCAAATTCACATGGGGCTCTCCTCCGTGCCAGATCTTTTCACGCGTGGCAACGGTGGACTCCTTCGACGCGTCGGTCGTTTTCAGCGAAATAAATCCATCCTCCCGAAGGCGGAAAATAAGGATCTTTCCCGTTCCCGGCATACGGAAGGCAGGGCCGTGCTCCTTCTCGGATACCGAAGCATAGAGATAAATATCACCGTTGATGCGTGCCATATTAGCCACCCATACGAGTGGATATTTTTTCCCGAGAGCCCCAAAAGCCCCACTAATAAACGGTTTTCGCAAGCTTCTGCGCCAGTATCTGCCATCGGAAGAATAGGCAAGCTGTGTATCGATGATCCCGCTATTGAATTTGGTCTGAAGCCCACTGCCAAACCCACGGTATATGTGCGGAATTCCGATATAATTCCCATCGTATTCAAAGGCGTACATGCCGTATATTTCGGAAAGGTCTTCATCCATAGAGTCGACGTTGAGGCAATGTCGGAATTCGGAATAGTTTATAAAATCACTCGTTTCCTTATATCCTGCCGAGCGGATCCCCCAGTAGGATCGCTCGATAATGGTATGTACCTTCTTGTGTTTATTGTAAAATACGCTGGCAAGCGGTTCGGTACCGTCAGCCCAGGATGCGCCGTCAAGCTTTTCCCAGTGTATAAGATCGGGAGATACGTATACGTCATCGATGCTTTTGATCTCGCTGTGATCGATGTACGAGAGCAGAAGCTTGTAGCGCTCGTCTGCCGTTTTGGCATAAGCATCCTCATAGATAAAGGCGATCTCGGCATGTTTGATATCCATGATCTCGTGAGGATATTGCTTTTCCCCCTCCTCGCTCACCTCAAAAAGAGGCTCGGGAGCGAAGCTTACACCGTCGGTGCTGATTGCCGAGAAAAGCTTGTGTCCTTTAAACCGGGTGCCGTTTCCGAAGTATAACAAACGGTATTTGCCCCCGTCCAGAGGGAAAATCCACCCTGTGCAAAAGTCGGTGCTTACCGACGCATCCACATACTCTGCCACAAGCTCGGGGATTCCGTAGTCGCGCGTGACATTCTCCTTTGAAAAGAGCTTGTTGTCATCAAAAAACAAATGCTTTTGCATAGATCCTCTCCTTAACCCTCGGTAGGTTTCTTATTCCTTATCATAGCATAGAACCGTCCTATTTGCAAGGACCTTATATTAAAAAAAGCTGTCATCAAAGCAGAGCGCATTCTATGAGAAAATCCGCCACACGCTGTCTCTATTCTGCATCTTTTGCGTTTTCCGCTTGACAAGACAGCCGCGGTGCGTTACAATAGAATGGTAAAAATCAAGAAAGAAGGTATTCTTCCATGTTAGCAGAGATCCTTGAAGTCATTATGATCGTCAGCTTTGGCGCCTCCTGGCCGCTGAACGTGATGAAATCCTGGCGTGCCCGCACCACCAAGGGAAAGAGCCTCCCCTTCCTTTGCCTGATCCTGTTCGGCTACGTTGCCGGTATCATCTCGAAGCTGGTCAACGATGCCTATATGGCCGCCTTTGCCTCCAAGTGGTACGTCCTGTTCTTCTACTGCCTGAACTTCATTATGGTCGCCATTGACCTTGCCCTTTACGTCCGCAACT
The DNA here is from genome assembly GCA_017652965.1 of Clostridia bacterium. The sequence goes on from JAGBZZ010000255.1 coordinate 2,265, forward strand.
ATCAGCTGGACAAAAAAGCCGGGGTAAAATAATGAGAAGCTATCAAGGCCTCACTTACCGCGGCGACCTGGATATGGAGCTGCACCTGCCGGACGAGGGGCCCTTCTCGCTCTTCGTCTATTTCCACGGCGGCGGGCTCCAGGGCGGCGGCACCTATTGCAAGCCGTTCGCCACGACCCTTTGCAAAAGAGGGATCGGCGTTCTGAGCGTCCAGTATCGGATGTACCCGAAGGAGGGGTGCGGTGAGGTGCGCTACCCGATGTATATCGACGACTGCGCCGCCGCCATCCGCTGGGCCTTCGATCACATCGGCGAGTACGGCGAGTGCCGCGGCATCTATGCGGGCGGCTCGTCGGCCGGTGGCTACCTCTCGATGAGCCTGTGCTTCAACAAGGCCCATCTTGCCGCCTACGGCCTTACCCCCACCGACCTTGCCGGCTTTATCCACGATGCGGGCCAGCCGACCACCCACTTCAACCTCCTCGCCAAGGAGGACGGTGTGGACGGGCGCCGCGTGATCGTGGACGAGCGCGCGCCCCTCTACCACGTGGGGATCGACCCGGTCTATGCCCCGATGCTCATCATCGTGTCGGATGCGGATATGCAAAACCGCCCCGAGCAAACGACCCTGCTCCTCTCTACCCTGCGCCATTTCGGCCACACCGAGGAAAGCGGCGTTTACTACCGGCTGATGCACGGCACGCACTGCTCTTACGTTTATGAGACCGACGAGGACGGCGAGGGTGTCTTTGGTAAGATGATCGCCGAATTCATCGAAACGGTCGAAGCAAAAAACGCATAACGGCATAACAAAAAACCGCCAAATGGGTGCCTGCGATAAAGCAGGTTTTACCTACCGCAAACACAAAAGGAGTACGAGCAATTTTGTTCGTACTCCTTTTTGTTACTGTCGGGCGGTAAGCATATAAGTGAAATGTTTTGCTGTTGCAAAACGTGAAATAATATGCTACTCGCATATTGTGAAATATCTCACTTCGTTCGATGTGAAATGAAATTTGCCCACGTTCGCGAAGCGAACATTTCACATTTGCGGAGCAAATATTTCACCGCGTAGCGATTTCACTTGCCCGAATGGGCAAATTTCGTTGGGGCACCTGCGATAAAGCAGGTGCCCCAATGGCGGTTTTTTGTTATGTTTTATTTACAAAGCGTAGGATCAGCCGAGAAGAGCGACCGGCAGGTATCCGACGGTGGGTCTACCCTCGATCTCCACCTCAAGCACAAGGCGGTTCATAGGGGCAACCGTCTCGCCGGCCAGGATGCGGGCGCGGTAGACGACCTCACCTTCCGGCGTGTGGGAATTGCGGTGCGGCAGATACAGGCGCGTGCCACTCTCGCTCTCAACCGAGAAGCCCTCGGGCAGGAGCCAGGAAAGGCGCAGGCCGTAGGGGCAGTTGCCGTAGGCGATATATTCGTTGCGGAAAAGGACCTCAACCTCCACCTCGCCAAGGGGACGGATCTCGGGGGCATCCAGCGTCCGCACGACGGCCGTTACGGGGCCGAAGGTGTACTCGGCCGAGTAGGGCTTGCGTGCGGAGATGTCACCCGCGATATACTTCACGTTCTTCTGCCAGAGCCCGCCCTCGTCGGCGGCATCGTCGGGCACCGTGATATAGCGCTTGCCGTCCTTATCGGTGGCGATAAAGCGGTTGTGGGCCAGGTACATCCCAGGCATCTGACGGATCACGCGGTTGGCAAGATCGGTGCAGGTTTTGGGGCGTGCGTAATAGAGCGCACCGTTGATGGCGATCGAAATGATCTCATCCCCGACGTGGGCACGCCAATCCTCGGGGAGTGAGGCCGTGCCGCCCATAATGCCAAGCAGTGCGCCAACGGTAGCGGCCGTGCAGTCGGTATCGTCGCCGCAGTTGACGGCCTCGATCATGCTCTTCTTAAAGTCGCACCCGCCGTAAAGCAGACCAAGGACGGCGTAGGCAACGTTCGAGGGAGCCTCAAACCAGCCCATGCCGATGTCGGCGTTGCGGGCAAGGATCGCATCGCGCGCCTCGCGCGAGGTCATACCCTTATCGTAGCATTCCAGAAGGAAACGGATGGTGTCGGCCATACGGCTCTCGGCGGGGATCGCCGCAAGACCGACGGCGATCAGCTTGCGCAGATCCTTCTCAAGGAAGGCGGCACTTTCCATCGCGGCCACAAAAGCGGCGGCGGCAGTGCCCTCACCCGTGCCGTGATCAACCGAGGCATCGTAAATGGCATACTTGGCCGCGACCTCGGGGGCGGCGGGGGCAAGGCAGGCCCAGATCTCGGTGCGGATCCAGGCGCCGTTCGAATGCTTCCAGTCATTCTTATAGTCGCCCGAGATGGGGGCGGGGAGCCCTGCAAGCATATTGACCTTGCAGTTGCCGTACTCGTTCCAATGGGCGGGGATAAAGCTCATCCACATTTCACCCAGCGTCTGCGCGTTTACGCGTGCGGGGCTCAGCCTCTCAACGGCGTGCAGCCAGATAAGCTGAAGGTCGAGGTCGTCATTCGGCAGGGGGGCGCCCGCCGCGCTGGAAAAATCCTTTACATCCAGATATTCGCGCTTTCCCTCGTACGGACCGCCGAAGGTACCGCCGATGTTCTTGCCGATCCATGCGGCATAGACCTTGTCACAGTATTCTTCCCATGTAATATGCATAGCGTTTTCTCCTTTCGTGCACCTCTGTGCATTCTTATTGTACCAATGCGCGCGGGAAAAAGAAAGTGATTTGCTTTACCTTAGGAGTTCGTTTTTTTACATCTTTCAAAAAAGATACCGAACGGCTCGCCCCGATGGCGCAAAAAGGCGCGGTACAGGGCGGCCTTGGACGAAAAGCCGGCTCCCTCGGCCACCGCCGCGACCGTCCGTGCGCTTCCCTCCTCGCAAAGCCGTGCGGCAAGGTCGGCACGGCGGCTTGCCACGTACTCGGTCAGCGAGACGCCAAAGCGGTGCGAAAAGGCGCGCGAGAAATAGGAGGGGTTGTAAAACAGCCGGCGCGAAAGCGTCACAAGCGAAAGGTCGGCCGTCAGGTGGCCGTCGATATAGGAGGCCAGTGCCCCCCACATCCGATCCGACGAGGGCGGGGGTGTGCCCCGCTCCTCCAGCGCACGGGAAATGTTCAGAAACAGGATATCCAGGTAATGCCGCAGGATCGCCTGCCAGCCGCAGCGCCGCGCACGGTATTCTCCCTGCATCACCGAAAGCAGCCGCTCGATCTCGCTGCGCTCTCCCTCCGAAAAGCGGACAAGGCAGCCGCCGTTGCGCTCCAAGATCCCGTCAAAGGCCACCCGCCCCAAAAGGCTTGCCCCGGCCGAGGGAGAGGTCCCCTCCCGCACAAGATGCGTCGGGTCAAAGCAGAGATTCACGTAGGAAAAGGCAGGCGCACCGGCAAAGCTGTGGCTTTCCCCCTCACGGATGAGAAGCAGGTCGCCCCGCCCCACCGTATAGGCGGCACCGCCTACGCACTCCTCGGCATCTCCCCCTAAGATATACACCAGCTCCAGAAAATCATGGCTGTGCAGATCCTCTTTTCCTGCGTTTTCCAGGGTGAAGATGTGCAGGACCGCGCCCTCCTCAATATAAGACTCTGACCGATATTGCTTCATACGTACCTCTTGACCAAAAAGCGCCCATACGGGCGCTTTTGTTGCGTTTTGTTTACAGGCAGATGCGATCCACGCAGGAATACAGCTGACGGAAAAGGGCGCGCTTCTTATCGCCGACCGCCGTCATATCGGCGATCTCAGCCTCGGAATAGGGCGCCAGCTCCTCGGGCTTTGCCTTGCCCTTATACAGACGGTCAAGCGTCAGGGCATAGTTGATATCGGCCGTCATAATGATGCCGCCGCGCTCACAGACCACGAGGTTGCTGTTACCAAGGAAGAGCTCCTCCACCGCGCGCTGACCCATGCGGGTAGCCAGCAGACGGTCACGAAGCGTGGGGATACCGCCGCGCACGATGTGGGCAAAGCGGGCAAACTTGGTCTCGACCCCGGTCTCAGCCTGGATGCGCTTGGCAAGCTCGGGTGCGAACTCCGAGCCCATACCCTCGGACACGATCACGATAAAGGTACGCTTGCCAAGGGCGCGCGAGGCACGGATCTTGGCGATGGCCGCATCGGCATCAAACGGGATCTCGGGAATGGCGACCGCCGTTGCGCCCGAGGCAACCGCCGTCTGAAGGGCGATGTCACCGGCGCCGCGCCCCATGACCTCCACCACGTTGCAGCGGGCGTGAGACTCGCAGGTGTCGCGCAGCTTATCCACAAGATCGAGGGTGGTATTCATGGCGGTATCAAAGCCGATGGTAAACTCGGTCGAGGTCACGTCATTATCGATCGTGCCGGGCAGGCCGATGCAGGGGATACCGTGGCGGGTGAGATCCTGCGCACCGCGGAAGGTGCCGTCGCCGCCGATGGCAACGATACCGTCAATGAGAAACTTCTCGCAGGTCTCGATGGCACGCTTCATGCCCTCCTCGGTCTGGAATTCGGGGCAACGGTCGGAGTACAGCATCGTACCGCCGTGGTTCAGGCAGTTGGAAACGTCACGCACCGAAAAGGGCTTGATATCCCCGTCGATCAGGCCGCTGTAGCCGCGCATGATCCCCATGACCTCCACCCCACGGAAGATCGCCTCCCGCGTGACGGCACGGATGGCCGCATTCATCCCGGGGGCATCGCCGCCCGAGGTAAGTACACCGATTCTTCTGAATTTTTTCATTGCAGTATCCTCTATTTCATTTATTTTTTTACTTTTCGGGATCTATCCCATCGGTCAGCAGGCTCAGCATCCTGCGGCCGGCCGCAGAAAGCGGCAGCCCTGCCGAATAGACAAGATAGAAGGGGCGGGGCGGGGGCAGCTCGGCCATGCGGAGCGCCACGACCTCACCGTCTGCCAGTGCCTTGGCGGCAAAATCCGCCACGATCGAGGAAATGCCGATGCCGCGCTTGGCAAACTCCAAAAGAAGATCCGAGGTAGCCAGCTCAATGGCCGGGGGCGGAAAATCCCGTCCGAGCCAACCCGTGACGTAAGCACGGGTGGAGGTGTTGCCCTCCAGCATCATCACAGGGTGGGCACAAAGATCCTCCCGCGTGACCCTCTCACGCCCTGCCAGGGGATGCGTGGGGGCGGCCACAAAGATATCCTGCACGGTGCGTACCGGCAAAAGCACCAGCCCCTCCTCCTGGGTGGCAAGCGGCCCCGAGATCACGCCGAAATCGATACTGCCGCTCCGCAGTGCCTCCAGGGTGCGGGGGGTGGTGGCATTGGTCACGGTCAGGCGGACGGCGGGATACCGGGCATGAAAGGCCTCGATATAATCAAGCAGGTAAAAGCGCAGGGTCATATCCGATGCCCCGATGCGAAGGTTGCCCCCCTCCAGGGCCGAAAGCTCACGCAGCTTTTCCTTGCCGGTCTCCAAAAGCGAAAAGGCACTGCGCACGTATTCCACCAGCACCTCCCCGGCCTCGGTCAGGCGTACCCCACGGCGGGAGCGGATAAAAAGGCATACCCCAAGGGCATCCTCCAGCCCCGCAATATCGGCGCTGACGGCCGGCTGGCTGACAAAAAGACGGCGGGCGGCCTCGGTCACACTGCCGGCATCCGCCACAGCCAGAAAGGTACGGTACTTGGCAATAGGATCGGTCATAGGCGCCTCCTTCGATTGCTTTCGATTTTATTATACTATTGCAAGCGCGATTTATCAAGAGGTATTTTATGAAAAAGGCAAAATGATCGCAAGAGATGGGGGCATACGCAACTTAGTGTAAACTCACAATTGACAAACGCCTTGCTTTGTGCTATACTGTCCTTGACCGCACCCCTTATGGGGTGACGTAAAAAGACCGGCCGCATAGGCCTTTACCCTGCGCACTGGCGCAGTCGGATCAAGGGGGTTCCATCATGCAAATCGCGATTATTGCCGACGATTCGAAAAAAGAGCTTATGGCTCAGTTTTGCATCGCATACTGCGGCATCCTTTGCCACCATCACCTGTGTGCGACCAACGTCACGGGAAAATATATTGCCGAGGCCACCGGCCTTGACATCGAAATGCTGCTTTCGGGTGAAGACGGAGGGAGCGAGCAGATCATCTCGCGCATTGCCTGCGACGAGGTAGACGTCGTCTTCTTCTTCCGCACGCCGGAGCCGGAGGTGTACGGCCGTGTCAACGGTAACACCATCCTGCGGCTTTGCGATATGCACACCGTCCCGATCGCTACCAACATCGCCACCGCCGAGGTGCTGGTCATGGCACTGGAGCGCGGCGACCTCAACTGGCGGGAGGGGCGTCACCTTTGACGTCCGTGGGGGCGCGGGTCTTGTCGGCCCGCGCCCCTTCCGCGCCCCGATTTCAAACCTTCTGAAGGAGAGCTTATGGAAGCGCTTGCCGTCACCGTACACCTTGTCACCGCGATCGAGGGTGAGGATACCATCACTGCCGATTACAGCGGCCTTTTCCGCATGCGCGGGGATGCCCTGCAGATCTCCTACAGTGAAGAGGAGGAGGGGGTGCGCACCGCTACCCTTTTGTCGCTGACGGGTGACCGCCTGACCCTTTCCCGCCGTGGCGGGGTGGATTTTACCGCCGTCTTTTGCGTGGGCGAGCCCTACCGTACGGTCTATCGCCTTGGCGGGCTTTCCTTCCCTGCCCTTGTCACCACCGAGGCACTGCACGTCCTGCACGGGGCCACACTGCCCGCCGTTGACTGCACCTACGTTTTGGATCTTGGGGGAGAGGCACGGCGCTTTTCGCTTTCCCTGCGTCTTGAAAAAAAGGAGGCACAAGCATGACGGTTGCCGAGCTGAAGGCCGCCCTGAAATCCCCGCCCATCCCCTGGCTGGTGCTGGCGGGTGAGGAGGAATATCTGAAGCGGCATTATCTGAAGGAGATCCGCAAAGCACTGGTCGAGGATGAGGCGCTTGCCCCCTTTAACCACCTGCGCTTTGAGGGCGAATCGCTCGATTTCGGCAAGCTGTACGATGCCGTCAAGGCGCCGCCCGTCTTTGCCGAATACAAGCTGATCGAGTGGCATCTTTGCGATTTTGAAAAAATGAAGGCCGAGGATCTGCGCCGGCTGACCGAACTTTGCGAGGAAAAGGAAAGCTATCCCGGTGTTACCGTGCTCTTTTATGCCGAGGCCGAGCGCCTCAGCCCCGGTCAGAACCCCAAAAAGCCGGCCAAGCGCTATACCGAGGTGGAAAAGGCCCTCCCCGTGGTTCTCTTCCCCCGTTCTACCGACACCCAGCTCCTCGGCTGGATCGCCCGCCACCTTTCGCATGAGGGGATCACAGCCGGTGCCGCCGTCGGGCGGGCGCTCCTCGAGCGTTGCGGCCACGGGATGGACGTGCTTGCGGGTGAGCTTGACAAGCTGACGGCCTACGCCCACGCCAAGGGCCGTACCGAGCTTTTTGAGGCCGACGTGCGCGAGGTGACCGCCGCCACCTTTGAGGCCGATGCCTTTGGCCTTGGCAATGCCATCCTGGCACACGATGCGGCCGCCGCCTATGAAAACCTGCGGGATATGAAAAACCGCCGCCTTGACCCTTCCCTGATCTTCGGATCGGTCTTTCGCCTCTTTTGCGACCTTTTCACGGTTGCCCTTTTGCGCGAGGAGGGGCTTTCCCCTGCCGCGATCCGTGAAAGGACAGGACTGCATGAATACAAGGTCACGCTGTATCTGCGTGCCACGGCCGGCCGCACGGCCGCCTCTTTGGGTAAAACCGTGGAAAAATGCCGCCGCCTGGATCTTGCGGGCAAATCCGGCGCGGCCGACTATGCAGGCCTTGAGCGCCTGATCGCCGAGGAGTCTCTGCGTGCCTGATGCACTGTGAAAAAAAGGATAGAGAACGCAAAATTCTCTATCCTTTTTCATTTTCGGTATATCAGCCTCGGCCCTTGCCGCGGCCCTCAAGCAGGGAGCGCTTGATGTCCCAAAGCTTTTGAGACAGGTCAACGTAATAGCGGTGGGGGTTCTCAAAGCGGCGAACCTCCTCCCAAAGATGCGCGACCTCCTCCATGCTATAGGAGCGGATCTCGGCAACGCTCGGCGAGGTATAGACGCATTCAC
>JAGBZZ010000256.1 GCA_017652965.1 Clostridia bacterium
ATGCCGTCACGTCGGTTGAACTGGACTTCCGCTGGGCAGACTATTGCCCCTCGCCATATACGAACTCCTTCCGCCTTGTTCATAGCCCCGAGGGAGTGACCATCCGCCCGGAGACCACCGAGTGGCCCCTGCGCGCCATGCGCACCGTCTGCAACGAGCAGATCTGCGAGGATAGCTGTATGGAGTTCTTCTTCACCCCGAACGAGGAGGAAAAGCCCTACATCAATATCGAGATCAATCCCTTCGGCGTGACGCATATCGCCATCGGGGAAGGGCGCCACGGGCGCAACCTGCTTGACGTTTCGAAGGAGGGGCTTACCTTTGAGACGGCCATCCGCTTTGGCCGCGGCTGGACGGCGTGCGTCTTTGTCCCCTACACCTTCCTTGATAAGCATTTTGCCAAGCGCACCGCCACCTGGCGCATGAACAGCTACAAATGCGGGGATCTGACCGCCGTCAAGCATTTCTCGGTCTGGAGCCCGATCGAGCTTCCGAAGCCGGACTATCATCAGCCTACCTTCTTCGGCCTCCTTCAGCTCAGCGAGGAATCTCTTTAAAAAATAGGAAAAAAGCGCGGATCTCCGCGCTTTTTTTGCGCCTTCTTCTTGACAAGATAGCGATTGTGTGATATTATACTTGTATAATTGTATACAATCCTTGAGGAGGCCATTATGGTAAAAAAGAACCCCCAAAGCAATCTTTTGGAGATCGCCCAGTATAAATACTCGCTACAGGACGTAGAAGAGCCGAACCTGTACCGCGATCTTTACGACTACACACAGATCCCGATGATCGCCTTTAACCATCGCCGCGTGCCCGAAAACATGCCGTCCGATATCTGGATCACCGACACCACCTTCCGTGACGGTCAGCAGTCGCGCGCGCCCTATACCGCTAAGCAGATCGAGGATCTTTATAAGCTGGAGGCGCGCCTCGGCGGCCCGAACGGTATCATCCGCCAGAGCGAATTCTTCGTCTATACCAAAAAGGACAGAGAAGCGGTCGAGCGGTGCCTCTCCCTCGGCTACAAGTTCCCCGAGATCACCACCTGGATCCGCGCGCGGGACGAGGACTTCCGCCTTGTGAAGGATATCGGCATCAAGGAGACGGGTATTCTCGTTTCCTGCTCGGACTATCATATCTTCAAGAAGATGAAGATGACCCGCCGCCAGGCCATGGATCATTATCTCTCGGTCGTGGCGCAGGCCTTCGAGCACGGCATTCTGCCGCGCTGCCACCTGGAGGATATCACCCGTGCCGATTTCTACGGCTTTGTCGTGCCGTTTGTCAATGAGCTGACCGCCATGTCGCGCGACGCCGGCATCCCCGTGCGTATCCGTATGTGCGATACCATGGGCTACGGCGTGCCCTATCCCGGCGTCGCCCTGCCGCGTAGCGTGCCCGGCATCATCTACGGCCTTAACCACTATTCGGACGTGGAATCCGAGTATCTCGAGTGGCACGGCCATAACGACTTCTACCTCGGCGTTGCCAATGCCGTTTCGGCCTGGCTCTACGGGGCATCGGGTGTCAACTGCTCGCTCCTCGGCATCGGTGAGCGTACGGGCAACGTACCGCTGGAGGCCATGGTGATCCAGTATGCCTCGCTTCGCGGTACGACCGATGGGATGGATACCACTGTCATCACCGAGATCGCCGAGTACTTCAAGGACGAGCTGGATTATCCGATCCCGCCGATGACCCCCTTTGTGGGCGACAGCTTCAACCTTACCCGCGCCGGCGTCCATGCAGACGGCCTTATCAAGGATCCCGAGATCTACAACGTCTTTGATACCGAGCTGATCCTCGGCCGCCCGCCGATGGTATCGGTCAGCAACACCTCGGGTCTTGCCGGCATTGCCTATTGGATGAACATGTACTATGGGCTGAAGGATGCGGATGCCCTCGATAAGCAGGATCCTCTGGTTCGTGCCGCCAAGGTGAAGGTGGATGCCCTCTATGAGGACGGCCGCACGACCGTCATGGCAGACGAGGAGCTTGTGGCGATCATTGAGGAGCTGGCACCCGGTCGCTTCCGGAAAGAGGACTGATATGTCTGCACTGGAAAACGCGGTCTACACCGCCATTGAAGAGAAGATCCTGACGGGCGCCTTCCATCCCGGAGAGCCGCTTACCGAGGCCAGGATCTCGGAGGAAACGGGCGCCTCCCGCACCCCTGTCCGTGAGGCTTTGCACCACTTGGAGCGGGACGGCCTTATCCGTACCCTGCCCAACCGCAGTGCCGTGGTCGTCGGCATTACCCGTGAGGATCTTGCCGATATCTACGAGATCCGCCGTCGCATTGAGGGGATGGCCTCGCGCCGCGCGGCCGAGCGCATCACCGATGCACAGAAAAAATCCCTCCTTGAGATCGTGGAAATGCAGGAATTTTTCGTGACCCGCGGCGCAGATAAGCTCAAGGAGCTGGATCACGCCTTCCACGATGCCCTGTATGACCTGTGCGACAGCCGCATTCTGGTTTCCAACCTCTCGCGCCTGCACCGTCAGACCGGATTTTTCCGCCGCCGCTCACTGTTTGCCGAGGGGCGTGCCGCCGCCTCGGTGGCAGAGCATCGCGCGATCTATGAGGCTATTGCCGAAGGAGATGCCGACGCCGCCGAGCGGTTGACGGTCGTGCACATTGAAAATACTTATCTGAATTTATTGAAAGTATTGGGAGACTGAGATATCATGGGACTTACGCTTACCGAAAAAATTATTCGTGACCATATTGTAGAGGGAAGCCTTGAAAAGGGAAGTGAGATCGCCCTGCGCATCGACCAGACCCTGACGCAGGATGCCACCGGTACGATGGCCTACCTGCAGTTTGAGGCCATGGGGATCCCC
>JAGBZZ010000027.1 GCA_017652965.1 Clostridia bacterium
CCTGACCTCGGCGTATTGCGTATACGCCGTCGGCCCGCCCCTGCGGTGCGCCTAGTCTCGCGACATTTCTGCTCCGCGAGAACCTTCGTAGCGGGCTTGAGTAGGACGGCACAACCGCAAAAAAAGCGCCGCAAGGCGCTTTTTTTATCAGCTTTTCTTAATTTGCCTTGCCGCGCGGAAGAGAAGTGCGCCGACAAGGAGGAAGGAAAGATAGCCGAAGATGGGGTAGACGGTGCCCACAAGGTCACCAAAGCCGACAAGACTGCAGACGTAGGCAAGCGCCACCATGGCCAAGGTAAAAAGGCGGGGATGGCGGGCGGCCGTCGGCCATTTCTTACTGAAATAGTGGCTGATGCCGTAGCACTTCGAAAGGCCGCTTCCCGTCATGGCAAGCAAAAGCAGGATGCCGTACAGGATCCCAAGGGCGGGCAGGACCTCGCGCGCGGCTGTAAGCATCGGCAGCTCGTCCTGCATGACGCCGGGATACAGGGAGAGGATGATCAGGATGGCGGCGGCCACCGTGGCTAAGAGCAGGGCGCCAAGCAGTGTGCCGGGCAGGATGCGCTCGCGCTTTGTGGCAGAGGGGGCGGCGGCTACCACCACCGTGATGTTGCCTCCCATATTAAAGGAAATATAGGTAAGGGCGGCGATCCAGAAATTCGGCAGGAGGGGATTGTTAGCCTCGCCGTGCGGCATCGGGCACCCCGCCGAGATCCAGCGGGGGAAAAGGCAGATGGCAACGATAACGACGGTGGCCGTCAGGATCGGCACAGAAACAGACAAGAGCCTCACCACCCCCGTGACCCCGAAAAGGGCAAGCGCCGTGAGGATGGCGGCATACAAAAGAGAGACCAGCCATACAGGCAGGGAAAGCAGGCTGTGCCCCAGGGCGCCGACGCCCGCCGTCACGATCACAAGGATTGCAAACATCAGGGCGATCTGCATCCCCGCGATCAGGGCGCGGATCGGGCGGCATCCGTCTCCCACGGCCAGGCGATCCACCTCGGTGATACCACTGTCCTTGGCAAAGCGCGCCGCCACCGTTCCCACAAGCGAAAAGCCCGCAAGGATGATAAGAAGACCAAAGAAGCCGAAAAGACCGAAGTTTCCGAAAAACTGGGTCAGCTCATTGCCCGAAACAAAGCCGGCTCCCAAATAGCATCCGGCAAAGAAAACCGCATAGGTAGGGATATTTAACTGTTTCATTGTACGGTTTTGTTTACTTATTTTACGGTGTCAAACCATTTGACGAATTCGCGTGCAAGGATCTCCGCACCCGCAATACCGGGATGCACGCCATCCTTGGCCAGCTGCTCGGCAGGGACAAGGGCCGCTGCTGCATCAAAAAGCGGCTGGGTGACCGAAAGCCCGACGGGATAGTCCTTGGCGATGCGCAAGACGGCCTCGGCCTTCTCGGCACACCCGGTGCGGAAGTACTCCCACTTAGCGGGATTCTCGGGATCGACAGTGGCCGTCCCCTCGAGGACGTAGGGAGTGTAGAGCAGGATCTTGATATCGGGAAGCACCTCGTAGATCTCATCCAGCAGCATGCGGTAGATACGCTCGAATTTAGGGGTATCGACACCGTTCTTGCGGGAGTATTCGTGCCAGACGTCATTGATGCCGATCAGAATGGACATATAGTCGGGGCGGAGGTTGATGATGTCAAGCTTGATGCGGGCGTAAAGATCCACGATGCGGTTGCCGCTGATGGCGCGGTTCTCAAAAACGTACTTGCCCGGTTGGTCAAGCGAAAGCCGGGCGGCGGCCATATAGGGGTAGCCGGTGCCGTAGGCGTACGGGCTATGGATGCCAATCAGCCCCTCGTCGCGCGAGCGGCCGCAGTCGGTAATCGAATCGCCTTGAAAGAGTATGGTTTTCATAGAAGCACTCCTTTTTATTGTTGTCGCACCTATTGTAGCACCTTTCCTCCCAAAATGCAAGAAAAATCGCCAAAAAAGAACGCGGTATGCCCATACCGCGTTCTTTTGGGAGCATGAAAAAAAGCACGTGCGCGAGGCAGGTGCTTTTTGAAGGTCAATACATGCCACCCATACCGCCATCCATCGGCGCGGCGGGGGCTGCGGGAGTGGGCTCCTTAATGTCGCAAACAACGCTCTCGGTGGTCAGCACGGTAGCGGCGACCGAGGCGGCGTTCTGCAGGGCGCAACGGGCGACCTTGGTCGGGTCGACGATGCCGGCCTCCAGCATATCGGTGTACACCTCGCGGTAGGCGTCAAAGCCGTAGGCGGGCTTACCGGAGGAGACGATCTTATCGATGATCACGCCGCCGTCAAAGCCGGCGTTCTCG
>JAGBZZ010000257.1 GCA_017652965.1 Clostridia bacterium
TACCAATTTGTCATAGAAAAATATTCAACAGGATTATAACCCCAATTATAATATTTATCAGGTTCATTTAGCGCCGCTTTGCGGCACTTCCTCGCTTCGCTCGGGCGCTCGGAACGCACGCTTGGCGTGCGCGCGTCATGGAGGGCATCGAAAAAACAAGAGCATCCGCAAGGGATGCTCTTGTTTTTTGGTGCACCTCCAGGGACTCGAACCCTGGACCCACTGATTAAGAGTCAGTTGCTCTACCAACTGAGCTAGAGGGGCATATTTTTGCTGACGGGATATATTATAACCGCACAAGGGCAAAATGTCAATAGGATTTTGAAAAATTTCTTGTTTTTTTCAAAAAAATATTTCTTTTTCCTTAAGTCTTCTAAAAAATGGTTAAAATCAGGGGCTTTTGAGAGAAAAAAAGGGATATACCGGGAATGCGGCGACGGTGACGGGAGCAAAAAAACGAAAAAAAAAATAAAGAGGCCGACCTGCATAAAACTCCCCATGGTGGCAAGAATAGGGATAGAAACCGAGAAAGGAACGCAAAAAGAAGCATGGAAAACAATCAAAAGCAAGAAAAGATCGGACGCATCCTTTATATCGCCATTATCGGCATCCTGTGTGTGACCGCCGTCGTGATCGGGATCACGGCCGCCGCTAACCGCGGAAGCAAGACCCCCGTCTCCACGACCGCCCCTGTAACCACGGCACGGCCGACCACAACCGCCGCCCCCGTGACCACCGCACCCCCGACCACAACGGCGGCCGTCCTGCCCGATTTTCTCTCCCCTGCCGTAGGGGTAGTAGCCAAGGAGCATGACACCACCACCCCCGTCTTTTCCCTGACCACCAACGACTGGCGTACCCATACCGGCATTGACATTGCCTGTGCCATCGGGGATGCCGTTTATGCCGCGGCAGACGGCACAGTGACCATGGTAGCCAGCGACCCGATGATGGGCACCACCGTCACCATCTCGCATGCCGGCGAGGGCGAAACGGTCTACCAGAACCTTGCCGTCACCCTACCGGAGGGGATCACGGAGGGCGCCCGCGTGATCGCGGGACAGGTGATCGGCACGGTGGGAGACACGGCCATGATCGAAAGCGCCGATGAGCCGCACCTGCACTTTATGATGAAGGTCAAAGGGGTATACGTGGACCCTATGGACTATATCACGGAGGAAAGCAAGAATGCCTCGCTGACGGTGAACAGCAGCTACGAAAGCTAACACAGAAAAAGGGGATCTGCCAATCGTTTCGGAGATCCCCTTGTTTTTTACTGTCCTCTGCCTACACTCTCGTAAGCCTCACGCATGGCGGCCTCACGTGCCTCACGGCCGGCCTCCCAATCCGAGATAAAGGTATTGGTGCCATCCAGAACACAGTTACGGATGATATAGGTATACGGCACAAACCCTTCGAGGTTAGTGGGCTCGGCCAGCTTACGGCCATCGCACCGCATAATGCCCTCACGCACGTAGTTCAGCATGCGCACCTGGCCGACACTGTTGGACATATTGTTCTTCAGCTGCAGGCCCTCCTCGAAATAGAGGCGCATGACCTCGCCGCTTCCCTCGGTCTGCATTTGGAGGTAGGCGGTACACGCCGAGAAATTGTCACTGTTGATCAGAATGCCGCCTGCGATCGTGTTCTGCGTTTCCACGATATAGGTAGCACCCGAGTCGTCATATGCCCCCTTCGGGGTGGGAAGCACACCGAAGATATCGTCGGCATCCTGGATGAGCGCCCCCTCCATCACGGCAATCGAGTTGCCGATGGTAAAGAGCGAGCCGCCCGCCACAAACTTATGGATACAGCCGGTCTCGGGCTTCAGCATTTTGTCATAGTTGAAGCATACGCTGTCATCGTTCTGCCAGGAGATCAGCATATCGACAAAGTTGTGGATCTCGGTCAGGGTCTCGGCTCCCGCCAGCTGCAGCTTGCCATCCTCGCCATACTCGACAGGGAAAAGGCCGGCGCATTTCGAAAGCCCCCAGAACTTATAGGAGTTGGAGATCAGACCAAAGGTATCATCGGGGTTGAAGGCGCTACCCGGCCGCCCGACGTAGGCAATCTGGGCACGGGCATACAGATCGTCAAGAGACCACCAGCCCTCATCGATGTCCTCATACAGCTTCTCGATGCCGCCCTCTACTTCGAAAAGATCGTTATACATCGAGATGTTGACAAGCACCGGCGCGGCACAGCGGACAAGATCGATCCAGTAGTCACTGCACAGGGTGTAGAGCTTGTCATCCGCCCAGGACTCCTGCTTCATCATATCGAGATACCAGGATTCGTGCGTAAAATCAAAGTAGTTCTCGCCCATTTCGTCCTCATAGGCGTTATAAAGATAGCCGCGCACACCGGCACGGGATACGTTGCCCATCACGTGCGAAACGATATCCGGGGCATCCTCCATATCCGAGAGGGCGTAGCTTTCCAGCTGGGTATCGATCAGGTTGCCGTCCCGCTCATAGGTCACGGGGGTAAACTCTACGGTAAGGCCTGTCTTTTCGTAGATCTCGCTGTTGCGGTTGTAGACCTCGGCAAAGACGGCGTTGGTGGCGTACTGCTCGTACTCCTCCTCATCCGGGCCCCTCGAGAACAGCATCGGGCTATAAGCACCCGCCTCGGCCACGTCACGGTACATTTCCACGTTCTGCACGACGCGCAGGGTGATGCCCGAAAGATCAATGCGATCCACAAGATCCCCCTCCGGCCTTGCGGTGGTTGTCACATCATCGCCGCCGCCCGGGCTACCCGTCGTCGTACCGGCGGGTGTGGTCACCCCGTCACCGCCGCCACAGGCAAAAAGCATCGGTAAAAGGAGCGCAAGCAACAGCGAAAAGCAAAGCAATCTTACCTTCATGATCGTATCCTCCGTAAAACGAGAGACGGGGGCGCACCCCCTACCCTCTTACGTTTAATTATAGATATGCCCGGCATTTTTGTCAATACGCTTCTTTTTCGTCTGCGCACTTTCGGTAAGAATGCATAAACGCAGGCAGAGCGATATATAAAAAACGCCTAGCCGAGCAGAGCCCCGGGCGAACACCCGCGATAATTGGGGGTTCCTTTTAAAGCAATGCTCACAGGAGCTTTGCAGATACCTCTATCCCCTTTATCTCAAAATTCGGTACATGGCAAACACGTGCATTGGCAACGTTTTGAAATACACGTAACCGTCCCTTTGTTCAAATGCAATCTTTTGGTGTGTAGGAAGAAACTCAACAGCACGCACGGGAAAATCGCATCGTACACCGACCTCAAAGCCGGCAACGTCGGGCATCTTCACACGCTCACTAAGATGGATTGCGTTTACCAGAATTCCCTTTTCGTTCTCAAATAGGGTAATTTCCACATCATCGGGAATCGTACCGACAAGCGATCTCGGCAGATCTCCGGTGAGGCGGTCAAGCAAATGGAGGAAAATCATGCGGTATTCTTCCATTTCAAGCGCTTCCATGGGA
>JAGBZZ010000258.1 GCA_017652965.1 Clostridia bacterium
CCTCGGCGTCACACATAATAAGGATCGGGTAATCGGCCGCCTCAAGGATGCGGGCAATGGTCTTCTCGCGATGGCCGACGCCCGGCTGGATCCAGATCGAGCCGAGGCGATGATCCTTGATCATTTCAATCACGTAGTCAATGTTCTCGGGCTTATTGGCCGACACATTGGCACAGTACAGAAGACCGATCTTCTGCTCGGTCGTCAGTTTACTTCTGTCAAGCTCTTGTACCTTTTTCATAATCAATACCCTAAAAATTCACCTTTCTTATGCCATGTAACGGGGAGAGGGACAATGCCGAGAGCGGGCGCGTTGCCTGCCAGGATCTCAAGGGCGTTCATCACGCACTCGTGTGAGGCATAGCCGAGCAGGATACGCGGGACAAACGGCGCATCGGCCGCTACAAAGGGGTTGCCGAAATGCAGATGCGCCACGATCCGGTCGGTCGACTGCAGGGCATCCATCAGGTCGACGATGCGGGTGGTCAGATGCTCACGCCCGGTGTAGGCCGCCGTCTGATAGTTAGTGATAAAGACGATGTCGTCAAACCGCGTCTGCTTATCGAAATAGGGGATATTCGTGTTGGAGGTCGGATAGACCGGGATCGTCACCACCTCGCTCTCTGGGAACAGCGCACGGATGCGCTCGGCGATCTTATACGGGAAGAACCAGTCGCGCGGGCCGGGGGTGTAGTCCACGTCGGGCGCGTTCAGGCCCTCGTCTGTCACAATGGTAAAGAGATGCTTGCCCTCCCGTGAGATCGCGGGGGTCAGCCCCTCGGCACAGCGGGCGGCGATGCACTCCATATGCAGGCGGCGGACGTTCACCTTATCCTCCTCGCAGATCTCTCCGGCTTCCGGCAGACACGCGATCTTATGCTGGGTGGCAAGGATACGGTCAAGGGCGGCCTCTACGTCGTCATCGGTGAGGATGCCCCGCCGGTAGCAATCGAGAAGCGCCTCGTAGGAGGGCTTGGTCTTTGTCGCCCACGGCAGGGGCAGGTCTGCACCGGCGGCCACCGACATACCGATAGGGTCGGTGTAGCCATACTTCAGCACGATGCCCATCATATTAAGGGCATCGGTGGTGATAAGCCCCTCAAAGCCAAGCTCACGGATGATCGAGATCACAGGGCGCGAAAGGCTGGCGGGACGGTCGGGGTCGATATTGACAAAGCGGCCGTGGCCTACCATAATGCCGTCAAGCAGCCCCTCCTCCATCAGCTTGCGATAGGGGTAAAGCGCGTTTTCGATCAGTTCCTCCTTGGTTCCCTCGTCAAAGCCCTCACGCATATGTGTGTCGTAGGGCTTGCCCCTGTGGTGGCCGGGGTAATGCTTGCCGACCGTCAGAACGCCGCCCTCGTGCATCCCGCGGGCAACCGCCGCGCCAAGGCGGGCGGCAACCTCTTTATCCGGGCCGAAGGTGCGGGTGGTCGACCCGCAGGGAGAGTTCACCCGACCGCCAAGGTCGAGAAGCGGATTGCAGATCATATTGTAGCCGATCTGCCTTGTCTGCGCAGCGGTGATCCGTCCGAAGGAGAAAGCAAGCTCCTCGCTCATATGTGCCGCCGTCATGGTGATCTGCTGGGGAATCTTGTAGTCGCCGTATCCCTCCTCGGAATCCCCGATCACGATGATCGGGTAATCGGCGGCATCCAGCACACGGCGAATGCGCTCGGCAAAGTTCGGATGTCTCGGCTGAAGCCAGATCCCACCGAGGGCGTGATTGCGCACAAGCGCAAGGGCATCCTCCACGTCGTCCTCGCCGTAGGCAAGCGTCGTACAC
>JAGBZZ010000259.1 GCA_017652965.1 Clostridia bacterium
ATAGGCGCTTGTATAGTTTTCGAGGGCAAGGTCATCGCCAGAGCTCACAACACGCGCGAGGGATCAAAGTGCGCAACTCACCACGCTGAGCTTTTAGCGATAGAGGAAGCGTGCCGAGTCAAGGATCGCCGAAAGCAGCTGGGCGATCACCGTGGCCAGCGCGACCCCGGAAACCCCCATATGAAAGACGAAGACGAAGAGAAGGTCAAGGATAATGTTGGAGATGGCAGAGACCAGGAGATAGTAGAAGGGATGGCGGGAGTCACCGACGGCACGCAAGATGCCCGAGCCCATGTTGTAAAAGAGAAGCCCCGCAATGCCCGCAAAGTAGATGGTCAGATAGGTTTTGGCGTGGGCAAAGATCTCGCTGGTGTCCGAGCCCAGCATCAGGCGAAGCGACAGCGGGGTCAGCAAAACGCCAAGCACGGTAAAGGCAACCGAGAAGGCCGCCGTGATCAGCATAGCGGTATGCACCGCATGCTTGACCCCCTCACGGTCCTTTGCCCCAAAGGCGCGGGAAATGACGACCCCCGCCCCGCTGGCAAGCCCCGAGAAGATGCCGATCATCACGTTGATGATCGGGCCGACGCTGCCCACCGCTGCGTAGGCGGCATTCTGCCCCGTTTGGCCTATGACCCAGGTGTCTACCATATTATAAAGCTGTTGAAAGAGATTACCGACGAGAAGCGGCAGGGCAAAGGCCAAAAGGTTGCCCGCAATGCTGCCCGTGGTCATATCCATCTCATGCTGCTTCTTTTTACGGAAAAGCGAAAGGAAGCGGTTCATGCCTCGTGCTCCTATCAAAATATTTGTTATCCTCATTATACCGCATCCATCCCCAAAGTGCAACCGAAAATACAAAAAAATTCCGCTTTGCGGGCGGAATGCAGGCCACGGTGTTGCATGCCCCCTTCCTTTGTGGTATAATAGAAAAAAGCACGCCGCACAGCGCCAAAGGAGGGGAGACTGCATGTTTACGTACAGAATGGCAACCGAAGAGGATCTTGCACGGATATGGGAGAAGGATATTGCCGAAAACAAGGGGGACGACCGCTGGCCGCGCTGGCGCGCACAGTATATTTCCTACAACCAAAGCGGCAAGGCCAAGACCTTTGTGGTATTGGCAGACGGCGAGCCTGTCGGGCAGATCAACCTCCTGCTGTCTCCCGAATGCTCGGCCGTGGCGGGGCGCCCGCTTCTTTGCAACGGGTGTGACACCGTCAATATGAACGCCTTTCGCATTGAAAAGCGCTATGAGGGGCAGGGGCATATCTCGCGTCTTATCAAAATGGCGGAGGCCTACGCCAAGGAGCGGGGCTACACCACCGCAACGATCGGCTGTGAGGCCGCAGAGAGCCGCAACCTTGCCATCTATCTGCACTTCGGCTATACGAGGCTTGTCACCCATATGATAGAGGAGGACGTGCTTGTCCTCTACTACGCCAAGGCGCTGTAAGCCCCCCGTGTTAGGAAAACTGCTTTCGGTATCCGATGGGGGAAAGGCCGGTCTTTTTCTTGAAAAGCCTGGCGAAATAGGTGTGGTTGTCGATGCCCACCTCATCGGCGATCTCGGCGGCACGCCGCTCTGTCGCGGTAAGCAGGGCCTTGGCTCTTTCGATCCGCTTGTCGGTGATATATTCCCCCACCGTCTTGCCGAAAAAGCTGTGAAAGCTTTTGTAAAGATAGTTCTTCGATACAAACAGCTTGGCGCAAAGCGTCTCTATAGACAGCCGCTCGCCAAGGTGGCGCTCGATATACTCGGTGGCGCGGTGGATAAATCCCTCGTGGTCGATCTCGATAGCCCCCTCGAAAAAGATATGAGACAAAAGCCGCAAAAGGCTTTGCCGCTTCTCCTCGGAGAGTAGCGGCGTTTTTTCGTAGGTCTCCAAAAGCACCTCTCGGTCAAGCCCGTATCCCGCCAGATCCTCAAGCGTCGTCCCGTCCAAAAGCGCACGGTCCCGCACCCGCCCGAAGATGATATAGCCTACCGTGATATCCTCCTTGATGATCGGCATGCCGCTATCCCAAAGCCCCGCGTGGCAGATGTGCGAAAAGGGGCGGCGCAGCTCCTCGGCGCGCGACAGCATCGTGCGGTCGCATCGGCGGCAACGCGCAAGGCATTGCGGGCTTTTCTGCACCGTACTGCAAAATTCGTGGCTCATAGCCAGGTTGGCATAGAGAAAGGTGAGGTTGGTATCCGCCACGGCCATGGCAACCCCGCAAAGTGTGCATAGGTCATCCACGATCTGTTGTAGCCTCGGGATATTGTAGGTGATGTTCACGTTCTTTCCTTCCTTTCTCCTTGCTACCCTTACCATACAGGAAAACGGCCGAAAAGTCAAGCCTTCTTTTGCTCTTTTTTCGCGTTTTGGGAAGATAGTGCATCTTTTTATGAAGAAACTGCCTTTTCTTTTTCGCATTTTGGAGGTATAATAGAACAAAATACCGTGGGGGCATTGCCGTGTTGAACGCTTTGTTTTTGGCGCTGGCTACGATCAGCCAATCGGCGCAGGCGATTCTGAAAAAATCCTATACCGTAAGGACGGAAAAGCGAGGGAGCCTTCTCTTCAGCGCGATCTCTGTCCTCTTTGCCGCATTCTTCTTTCTGGCGATCAGCGGGATGCGCCTGCACATCACCGCCGAGATCCTGCCCTATGCCTTCGGCTTTGCTCTCTTTTACGGTATGGCGGTTCTTTCGGGGCTTCTCGCCATTCGGTGCGGCTCGCTGGCGCTGACCTCGCTTGTCTCGGCCTACTCGCTTATGATCCCCACCTTCTACGGGATCCTTTTTCTTGACGAGAAGGCCGACCCGCTCTTTTATCTTGCCCTGCTTATCCTGGGGGTCAGCCTCTTTTTGATGAATGCGGGGCGGCGGGGCGTGCGCATAACGCCCGCGTGGGTGGCCATCGCCTTTTGCGCCTTCCTCGGCAACGGGCTATGCTCCACCGTGCAAACGGCACAGCAAAAGGCCTTTGGCGGGCAGTACAAAAGCGAGATGATGGTCGTTGCGCTTTTGTCGGTCTTTTTCGTGATGCTTCTGCTCTCGCTCATCCTTGAGCGGGGCGAGATCCCCACGGCCCTCAGGCGCGGTGCGCCGTGCGCCGTTGCCTGCGGCCTTTTCAACGGGGTGTGCAACCTGCTTGTGATGGTGCTTGCCGTGCGGATGGCCGCCTCGCTCCTTTTTCCGGTCATTTCGGCGGGCGGCATCCTTTTGACAGGTCTTGTCTCCCGCGTGATCTATAAGGAAAGGCTGTCGGCCGGCCAGTATACGGCCCTGCTTCTCGGCACTGCCTCTGTCATCCTCATGAACCTTTGAAAGGAGCGCGTTATGAGCTACCGTGTCTATCCCGTGATCCCCACCGACCCCACGTGTGACGATTACAGCGTTACCGTCAACGGGCAGGCCGTGCCCCTGCACACCGCCCGCGTATCGGCCGCCCCCTTCAACCGCCGCTGGCCGGGGCATCAGCGCCACCCGTCGCAAAGCGAGGCGGTGCAGTTTCTTTCGCTTGCCGCAAACGAGCCGCTTCGGTTTGAGATCACCCCGCATACCCCCTTTGAAAATGTCGTGATCCGCCCGCAGTCGCTTGGCATCATCCCCACCGTAGAGGGGGGCGTGATCCGCTTTACCCTGGATGCCCCCGCCTATTTCACGGTAGAGCCCTACGGCCGCCACCGCGCCCTGCATATCTTCATAGATCCGGAGGTGGACTTTGGCGTTCAGCCGGGCGAGGGGGTTCTTTACTTCGGCCCCGGTGAGCATGATGTCGGCCTTATGGAGATGCACAGCAACGAGAACCTGTACCTTGACGAGGGCGCGGTGGTGTATGCCTCTATCCATGCCACCGATGCCGAAAACATCCGCATCCTTGGCCACGGGATCCTGGATAACAGCAAGAATACCGAAGAGATCCTGTTTGTCGCCAACGCCGAAAACAACGACGAGGCGGTCACCAACGTCAAGCGCCGCCATACGGTTCAGCTAGAGTACTGCACCGGGGTCAGGATCGAGGGCATCACCATCCGCGATTACTTGGTCTACAATATCCGCCCGCTCGGATGTCGGGATCTTACCGTCAAAAACGTCAAGATCATCGGGTGCTGGCGCTATAATTCCGACGGCATCGATATGCACAACTGCGTCGGTGTCCGCATTTCTGATTGCTTCATCCGTACCTTTGACGATTCGATCTGCATCAAGGGCTTTGACTGCTACCATGCGGGGGATGTGGCGGCGGCTGTCCGCGCGGCGATGTACCGCGGCGGCAAGAGCTACGACGTTTTCCGCGATGCCGTCATAGAGCGGTGCGTGATCTGGAACGACTGGGGCAAAAGCCTTGAGATCGGGGCAGAGACTAAGGCGGAGGAGATCTTTGATATCACCTTCCGTAACTGTGACCTCATCCATCTGACAGGGGCGGCGCTTGACTGCACGAACGTGGACTATGCCGACGTGCATGACGTCACCTTCCGCGATATCCGCATCGAATGCGACGAGACGGTTCCCGCACCGTGCCTGCAAAGGACGGATAGCGAGGAATACGTAAATCCCGACCCTGCCTATATGCCCGATACGATCAACGTCTGCACCCTCTACCATCACGAGTATTCTAAGGGTGGGGACGGGCGGCGCGGCCGATGCCGCGATATCCTCTATGAGAATATCAGCGTCCTTAGCGAAAAGCCTCCGCGCATTCGCATTGTCGGCTATGACGAGGAGCATAAGAGCGAGCGTATCCGCATCGTGGGGCTTTCCCATAACCAAAAGCCGATCACCGACACGGCATCCCTTCGCTGGATGGTTGGTGTACACACGAAAGACGTCACCCTGGCGCCGGCACCGTATGCCGAGCTTTCCAAGCACACCGTCGCCGCAGAGGGACAGCTTCACGGCAATGAGGCACTCTTCTTGGGAAAGACGCAGG
>JAGBZZ010000260.1 GCA_017652965.1 Clostridia bacterium
CTACGTGGCGGCCGATGCCCCCTTTGTCCCGCGCATCCTGCTCGGGTACGCCTCGAATGAGTGCGTGATGAACGCGCTCGAGATCTTAGCGGGCAACGCCCCCGCCCTCGGTATCGTTCCTCTTCCCGTTGTATGGCACAAGAAAGGTGAATTTTTAGGATATTGATATGAAAAAGGTACAAGAGCTTGACAGAAGCAAGCTGACCGTGGAGCAGAAGCTGGGACAGCTGTACTGCGCCAATGTGTCGGCCTACAATCAGGAAAATATCGACTATGTGATCGAGATGATCAAGGAGCATCGCCTCGGCTCGATCTGGATCCAGCCGGGCGTTCGCCACCGTGAGGAGACCATCGCGCGTATCCTCGAGGCGGCCGATTATCCGATCCTTATCATGTGCGATGCCGAGGAGGGGCACGTCGATTACCGCATCCCCCAGCAGCTGTCGATCACGGCGGCGGGGCGTGAGGAGTATGCCCATTCCTTTGGCCGTCTGACCGCCGCCACCCACCGCAATATGGGCTATAACGTCGTCTGCAACCCGGTGCTTGATATCCGCTGGTGCAACACCTCCTGCGGCGGTGTGACCCGTACCTTCGGCCCGGACAAGGAGAAGGTCGCCCTTTACGGCGCGGCCATGGCCCGCGGCATGCACGAGGGCGGCGTCCTCACCTGTGCCAAGCATTATCCGAGCGGCTTTGAGGGGCTGCCCTACGATACCCATATGCGTGAGGGCTTCTGCACCGCCACCAAGGAGGTTTTGGTGGATAAGTTCCTCTACGCCTACAGAAAACTGATGGAGGAGGATCTGATCGACGGTATCATGACCGGCCACGGCCGTTATCCGAACGTCGACCCCGACCGTCCGACCTCGCTCTCGAAGCCGGTCATCGACATCATCCGTGAGCTTGGCTTTGACGGCTTCCTCGTGACCGACGCCCTCTCGATGGGGGGTGTCGTCAACAAGTACGGCTGGTACGACCCCGCCGCCATGTCGGTGGCCGCGGGCAACGATATCCCGCTTGTCTGGAAGATCGGTGCCAAGGAGGGATATGAGGCACTTTGCGAGCGTTACCGCGCCGGGATGTTCTCGGAGGAGGATCTGGAGCGCGCCCTCACCCACGTGCTGGCGGCACAGCATAAGGCGGCGCTTCTGCCCGCCGTCGGCGAGGCTATCGAGCACGATATCGATAAGGAAAATACCGTAAAGCTGAACCACGAGTGCATCACCGCCCGTCTTGAGGAGGGGCTGAGTCCCGCCATCTCGAAGGACGGCCGCCATATCTTTATCATTATGACCGACGGCAAGGTCACCATCGACACCGAGGAAAACTACACCCCCGGCCCGCGTGACTGGTACTTCCCGAAGAGGATCGCCGCCCGCATCCGCGAGCTGTTCCCGAACAGCGAGGTCGTGGATATCCCGCAGTTCCCGGCGCCCTACAATACCGAGCCTGTCTTCGATAAGCAGACCCATTATGACGACGTGGTGTTCATCACCTTCTTCCAGCCCTCTGCCTTTATCGGGCGTGAGACCCTGACCACCCGTATCGTGGACTTTATGGATGCCTTGCAATCGACCGACCGTATCGTGGCGCATCTGCATTTCGGTAACCCCTTCGTAGCGGCCTACGCGCCCTACGTTCCGCGCGTCCTGCTCGGGCTTGCCGCCCATGAGTGCGTGATGCACGGCCTTGAGATCCTGGCGGGCAATGCCGAGGCGCTCGGTAGCCTGCCCTATGACATTGAGTTCCACAAAAAAGGAGATATAATCTTATGAGAATTCTTATGATCGGTGCCCATCAGGATGATGTTGAGTTCCGCGGGAGCGGCCTTGCCGTCAAGTATCGCCGCCTTGGCCATGATGTGCGCATTCTGTCGATGACCAACGGCTGTGGCGGTCACCACATTCTGACCCCCGAGGAGACCTCGCGCGTGCGGTATCTTGAGTCCCAGAAGGCCGCCGCCGTCCTTGACGTGCAGTACGACGTATCCAGCGACGTTGACGACTGCACCGTGCAGGCCGACATCGAGTCCCGCCGCCGCCTGACCCGCTACATCCGCAACTACAACCCCGATCTTATCATCACCCACCGCCCGAACGACTATCATACCGACCACAGAAACACCGGGCTTCTCGTGCAGGATGCCGCCTACCTTCTGACCGTGCCGCACGAGTGCCCCGATGCCCCCGCCATGCGCTATATGCCTGTCATTATTTACTTTGAGGACAACTTCAAGTACCCGCCCTTGGAGGTGGATGTGGTGGTAGACACCGACGATGTGGCA
>JAGBZZ010000261.1 GCA_017652965.1 Clostridia bacterium
CCCGAAGCAGAAGGCTATGTCCACCTGCTGGATGCATTACGATTCGATCGAGGCGCAGCACAACGTGAAGATGTTCAGCCGTGATTTCTACAAGGTCTTCGGCTCCTACCTTGATGCCGCCGTTTACAGTGGGCAGACCATGCTGCTTCTGCCCATCATCACCCCCGCCTTTGATACCGAGGTCGGGTATGAGCGGCGCACCGCCCAGCTGCTTGACATCCGCGAGGATGAGGGGGGCAACTTCAGCTTTGATTTTTCGAGGATGCATGCCTTTATCGACTTTGCCCTTGCCCACGGCATTGAGCAGTTTGAAATGCCCCCGATGTTCACCCAGTGGGGCGCCCTGCACTGCCCGAAGATCCTGGTAAAGGGCGCGGACGGCCGCACCCGCCGCCGCTTTGGCTGGCAGAACGACTCGCTTTCCGACGATTACCGCCGCTTCCTTGCCACCCTTATCCCTGCCCTTGTCAGCGAGATGCGCGCCCGCGGCCTTGAGGAGCGCACCTTCTTCCACGTATCCGACGAGCCGCATAAGGATCAGCTGGAGCGTTGGCAGGCCTGCAAGGATATGATCACCCCGTATCTTGGCAACTGCCGCACCCTGGATGCCTGCAGTGATATCGAGTTTGCAGGCAAGAACGGGCGCGAGTACACCGTTGCGTGCGAGCATAAGCTGAAGCCCTTCATTGAGGCCGGGTGCCGTCCGCTTTCCACCTATTTCTGCTGCAACCCGCGCGGCGGCCACTACCCCAACCGCTTTATGATGCAGCCCCTGCCGCGTCTTGTTGTACTTGGCGCCTCGCTTTGGCGGTATGACATCGACCTCTTTTTGCAGTGGGGCTTCAACTTCTATAACACCTTCCTCTCGCGGCGCGAGATCTCGCCCTACGGCAACACCGACTGCGATGCCTTCTATCTGTCGGGCGATGCCTACATCGTCTACCCGAACTACGCGGGCCGCTCGGCCAATATGTCGATCCGCCTTGTGGCCATGCGCGAGATGTGGAGATTGACAAGAATACTTTACGCACTTGAGGAAAAGATCGGCAGAGAGGCGGTTATCAAGATCCTCGATGACGAGGGCGTGACCTACTTTAACGAGTATCCGACCGAGGCGGGCTGGCTCTTCGACTTCCAGAACCGCCTTGCCGAAATGCTGTAAGGCTACAACACAAGGATGGAGACGTACTGTCATGGACAATTGGCAAAAGCCCTACCGCGACCTTGATCTTATGGGCGGCATGATCCGCTTTCTCCTTGATGACCACGAGGATATGATCGAGATCCTTTACCCGAACGGGATGGTGATCGACGTCGGGTATATCGAGCATTGGAGATCCTATTGCATCACGGTCCTTGCGGGCGATACCCCCAAGGATTGGCAGAACCCCATAGACGAGGTCACGGTGGACGATAAGGCCGCACTTTTGGCCGAGATACAGCGTATGATCGACAAGCACTGTCAGAAAGGATAATACCATGAGACACACACAGTATTTAAAGGAAGGCTTCCGCTTTCAAAAATTTGCCGCGGGGACGGTCGATGATGCGGTATTCACCCGTGAGTTTGACGACAGCACCTGGAAAGAGATCGCGATCCCGCATGACTGGGGCGTGGAGGGGGATTTCTCCGCCGACAATGACCTTTCCTATTGCAACGTGGTGCAGGACGGCATCCTCGCCAAGATCAGCCATACCGGGCGCACGGGCGGCCTGCCGACGGTTGGCGAGGGGGTCTATCGCAGGTGGGTGCATCTTGACGAGTTTGAAACCGCCTTCCTGGAGTGCGACGGCATTATGTGGGAAAGCCGCATCTACGTCAACGGCACTCTCGCGGGCGGATGCCATTTCGGCTATCTTTCCTTTGAGGTGGATATCACCTCGCTGGCCGTACCGGGCGAAAACCTGATCGCGATCCATGCCCTGGTGCCGCCCGCCTCCGGGCGGTGGTACTCGGGCGCGGGGCTTTACCGCAACCTGCGCCTTCTGACCAAGCCGCGCGCACACATCACCTACAACGGCGTGTGGGTGCGGCAGGCCTATGCCAATGCGACGTCTGCCCTTTTCGACATTTCGGTGGATGCCGTCGGGGCATGCGGCTTTACGGCACGCATCACCGACCCGAAGGGGGAAAGCGTTGAGCTTTCGACCGAGGACAATCTGCTTTCCTACCTGATCGAGGATCCGATGCTTTGGGACGTGGACAGCCCGAGTCTCTACACCGTCACCGTGACGATCCCCGGTGGGGATGCCGTCACCGTGCGCTTTGCCCCCCGCCTTGCGGAATTCACCAAGGACGGCTTCTTCCTGAACGGCCGCTACCTCAAGATGCGCGGGGTCTGCATGCATCACGATCTTGGCATGCTGGGGGCGGCCGTCAACCGTGATGCCCTTCTCCGTCAGATCGAGATCCTGAAAAGCATGGGTGTGAACGC
>JAGBZZ010000262.1 GCA_017652965.1 Clostridia bacterium
CAGCTGCATCAACCTTCTGCACGAGGGGCTTTCCCCGCTTGCCGACCGCCTGGAAAGCGAGGCGCTCACCCGCTTTGCCGCCACGGACAGCGAGCTTGCCGAAAGCGACTATTACCGTGAGCTGAATAAGGATCTTGAGGATCTGTCCTCCCGCATCCGTGAGGTGCGCAGTATCACGGTCGGTGTGAATCTGGATGCCACCCTGCGCCCGCAGGAGGCAGGGGTGATCTCGGTCAATGCCGCCCCCTTCAAGTCCGGTAAGATGCTGGATAAGATCCTGCGCCTCAGCTTTAAGAACGATGCGATGACCACCATCGCCCCTCTGACCCCCTTTGACAAAAAGCAAAATGAGAACCGCCGCGATGCTCTGATCTCTGCCTTTAACGGGGCACTGGCCGACGTCTTCCGTTCCTCGGTGCGCGGCTGGCGTGCCATCGTGGGCGAATACGTCCTCGAAAATACCGACTTTTTGCTTCGCATTCTGCCCGAGATCGAGTTTGTGACCCGTGCGGCCGACCTTTGCCGCCGCCTTCGTGATCGGGGCTATCCCCTGGTCAAGCCCACCCTTTTGCCGATCGGCGACAAGGACTTCAAAACGCGCGGTCTCTATAACCCCGATGTGGCCATGCGCATTTCGGATCGCGTAGTGGAAAACGACTTTTCGTTTGACGAAAATGGCCGTATCTTTATCCTCACAGGCCCGAACCGCGGGGGCAAATCGGTCATCACCTGTGCCGTCGGGCTTTGCCAGGCCATGTGCCAGTTAGGCCTTCCCGTCCCGGCAGAGGAGGCGGCCATCAGCCCCGTCAGCGCGATCTTCACCCATTTCCCGACCGGGGCGGAGGATACCCTGGATAAGGGGCGGCTTGGCGAGGAATGCGCCCGCCTGCGTGAGATCTTTGATGCGGCAGACGGTGACTCGCTGATCCTTCTTGACGAATCGCTTTCCTCCACCGGCGCTTATGAGGCCTCGTTTATCGCGGCCGAGATCCTGACGGCCTTTGCCGTCTTAAAATGCCGTGTGCTGTTTTCTACCCACCTGCATGAGCTGGGGGCAGAGGTCGCCGAGATCAACCGCCGCTAGGCTCTGGAGGGCGGGGTCACGGTGGATACCCTGGTAGCGGGGATCGAGGAGGGGCGCCGTTCCTTCCGCATTCATCGCAAAAAGCCGGACGGCAAGAGCTATGCGCGCGACATTGCCGAGCGCTACGGCCTGTCGTTTGAAAGCCTCAGAAAAAAATAAAACCCCGCGTTTTTATGAAAAAGGGTTGACTTTTCTTTCCTTTTTTTGTTTAATGCGAGTATAACATCTGGAAGGTGGTAAGTATGAAAGAGCAGTATGTAGCCCCGGAATTTACGGTTATTCGTTTTTCTACCGAGGATGCTATCACGTATTCGCAGGATAACGATGTGGATATCGAAGAGCTTCTGGAGGAGGAAGAATAACCTTCCCTGTCGATAAGGCCGCCGCACCCGCGTAGCCGAAAAGAGGAGACCGTGAAAATTCACGGTCTCCTCTTTTGTATCCTTGCCGCCCCGGGGCGGCTTTTTTCATAAAAGGTCGGCAAGATTGCGGATCGGGATCCCGCGGCTGCGCGCCATGGACAGTGTGCCGCCCGTGCCGCTGGCGGGATTGGTCATATAGGCGATGCAAATGTCGGCCGCCGTCACCAGGGCGCGGTTGCGCAGGCTCATAGCCTCGCGGCTGTACTCCTGTGACACGTAATGATAGCTGTCGGAAAGGCGAAGCATTTCGGCATAGCGGGCACGGTCACCCTCGCTCCATCGGGCATCCTGCCCGTGGCAGGGAAGAAGCAGATGGAGGGAAATATCAGAAAGCTCGCTATCCCGCAGACGGCACACGACGGCCGCCGCCAGCATGTCAAACCCCAAAGCCCCCCCGGCAAAAAAACGGCGGCAGCCTGCGGCATACGCCGCGCGCACCTCGCTTTCCAAAAGGGCCGTCAGCCTTGTGCGCGTCCCCCCGGTGGGGAGATAGCGGTGCCCTGTGAAGCAACAGTTTTCCATCCCTACTCCTTTTTGCCCCAAGGGGCAACGTCTCTTTCCCTCTTATTGTAGCCGAAGGTG
Organism: Clostridia bacterium; assembly: GCA_017652965.1. Next base: position 2,089 of record JAGBZZ010000262.1, read on the forward strand.
ACGGCATTGTCAAGGGGGCGCTGAAGGGTCACCTCGGATTTTGCCGGTTTTTTACTAAGAAGCGAGAGGGCGGCCGCCAGAAGGAGGATATACAGTATAAGCGTAAGCACCACGGAAAGCACGGTGGTCACCACCCCGGATATCGGGATCAGCCACCGCACGGCCGTGACGGCCAAAAGAATGGCGGCAACAGGCAAAAGGACACCCTTCACCGTGGGAAAGCGAAACGGCAGGGCAGCGTGAAGCCCGGTAATGCTCAGTGCAAAATTGAAGATCTCGGCCAGAAGGATCACCAGCACGTAGCCCACCGCCCCAAGGCGGGGCAAAAGCAGTAGCACCAAAAGGATACTGCCCACCGAATCCAGGATGTTGACCCCCATGGCATACACCTGGCGACCAAGCCCCTTCAGCATTACGTCGGTCACGTGGTCAAGATACATCACGGGCACAATGGGGGCAAGCAGGGAAAGGTAGTGCCCCGCCTCGCCCGAGCCGTACACCGCCGCCGAAAGCGGGCGGGCAAAGGCCGCCATCACCCCACCCGCCGCAATGCCAAACCACAGGGCAAGCATCAGGGCACGCTCGCAAAGCCGGCGGTTGCCGTCCTGCTCTCTCTTGGCGATCCCCTCCGAAAGCTCGGGCACCAAAAGCCCCGCAAAGGCGGAAAGCACCGCCATCGGATACAGGGCGATAGGCATCGACATCCCGGAAAGCGTGCCGTATGCCCCCAGCGCCTCCTCCCGTGTGGCACCGCCACCCGTCAGCGCCCGCGGGATCAGCATATGCTCGGCACTGACAAGGCCGGAGCGGATATAAGAGGAGGCGGCGATCGGCAGGGTAATGTGAAGCATCTCCCCGATCGGCATTTTCCCGACTTTGGCACGGCGCAGGCGGCGGCTGTCATACAGATACAGGAAGGAAAGCCAAAGGGCAGAAAGGATCTCTGCCACGGCCGAGCCGCCAACAAGCGCAAGGCATGCATAGGTCATCCCCGACGGCAAAAGCGCTGTCAGAAGAAAGACGGTCAGGATCATGCGGACGGCCTGCTCCAGCATCGAAACGGCCGCCGCACGGGTTGGGCGGCGCACGGCCGTAAAGTAGCCCGAAAAGACCGAGGAAAGCGCGATAGGAAGCAGGGAGGCGGCCAAAAGCCGCAGGGCGGGCACGGTGCGCCCGTCCCGCAAAAGCCCCTGCCCGATCCCCGGGGCAAAGAGAAAAAGCGTGACCGAGCTGACCGCCCCAAAAAGGAGGGCATACCGCACCGCCAGGCGCAGAGCCCCCCGCGCGCCCCCCTCATCCCCGCGCCCCAGCGCCTCGGCCACAAGGCGGGTGGTGGCCAGCTGGACCCCGGAGGTGGCAAGGGTGACGGCAAGCGTGTACACACTCATGATAAGCGAATACAGCCCCATCCCCTCCGCCCCGATCCGCCCGCTGACGTACGCGCCAAAGGATACCGTAACCGTCCGCACGAGGAGCGCGGCCACAGCCAGAACCACCCCGTTTTTCAAAATACGTCTGATCCTATCCTCCATACAGTACCCCCTTTTTTCTCACTTTTATGAGAAAGGGAAGAAAAAAATACCACCTACTTGACAGATGCCGCTCCGCGTGCTATAATGTGGGCGTATACGACACAGCTCGGCGCCGCAAAGCGGCGCAACTGTCCGCCATGCGGGCAGGGGTAAGGAAATGCGGGGCAGCTCCGCAGCAACAGCCATTGCCGTGATCGCCCGATGGGCGTCAGCCGGAATGCTTACCGTTCTGTGAAGGGAAACCGTCCTTGGGCAAAGGGAGGAGCGGCACCGGAACCTCGTGTTCTTTTTGCGCGCCCTCCAAACGGAGGGCGCGTTTTCTTCGGGAAAGGAAAGAAAATGAAAAAGAACACCCAATTCCTCCGCACCCTCGCACTCCTCACCCTTCTTGCTATGCTTGCACTCCTTACGGCGTGCGGGGATAGCACCGTTACCACCCCGGCAGGGACAGAAGCCCCCGGCACCCTCTCCTCGCTTTGGGACACCGCCACCTACCGTGAGGATGCCACCGTCGGCACCGGCGCTACCGAGGTCACGCTTAAGGTCACGGCCGACGGCGCCACGGTCACGCTTACCCTTCTGACCGATGAAGCAACCCTTGCCGATGCCCTCCTTGCCGCCGAGCTTTGCCAGGGTGAGACCTCGCAGTACGGCCTGTATATCTCGCACGTCAACGGCATCCGTGCCGATTACACGCTGGATAACGGCTATTGGTGGAACCTGATCGTCAATGGGGAAGCCGCCACGACCGGTGTCTCCGGCGTTGCCATTCAGGCAGGCGACGTTTACGAGTTGGCGAGAACCAAGTAAAAGGCGTCATGTCCTACAGGAAAAGCAAGTACGCACGCCTTGCCTACGAGGCCGCCGTTTTCGGCATGTTCAGCGCGATGATGTTTGCCAGTAAATATCTGATGGAGATCCTGCCGAACATCCACCTGCTTGCCATGTTTATCGGCACGCTGACGGTCGTATACCGCGCCCACGCCCTGATCCCCCTCTACGTCTACGTTTTTCTCGATGGCCTTATTCACGGCTTTTCCTTATGGTGGATCGCCTATCTTTACATCTTTCTTCCCCTGTTTTTCGGCTTTCTTATCCTGCCAAGGCGGTTGCCGCGGCGGCTGGCGGCGATCCTCTATCCGACGGTGGCCGCCCTGCACGGCTTTCTCTTTGGGGTGCTGTACGCCCCCGCACAGGCACTGATCTTCGGGCTTGACACCTGGGAGAAGGTCTTGGCCTGGATCGTGGCAGGGTTTCCCTTTGACCTTATCCACGGCATCTCCAACGCCGCCTTTGGCACCCTGATCCTCCCGCTTTCCGCCCTTATCGTGAAGCTTGAGAAAAAATACTGCTGACCCCACCCCGGCTTCGCATACGCCAATAAAAAAAGAGAGAACCGATCGGTGCCAACCGACGTTCTCTCTTTTTCTGTTGGGAACTCCTTAAATCGCTGTGGCGTCACACAAAAGGCGTACAAGGAGGGCCGCCACCCTTTCCATATCGTCCACAGAGACAAACTCACTGCCCGAGTGCATGTTCTCCGCCCCTGTGCCAAGGTTCGGGCACGGAAGCCCACGGTGGGAAAGCATAGCGCCGTCGGTGCCACCGCGGATCGGCTTTACGATGGGGGTGATGCCAAGGGCGTGCATCGCGGCGATGGCACGGGTCACCGTATGGGGGGCACGGTCGATCACCTCGCGCATGTTGTAATAGCTGTCGGTAAGTGTTACGGTCACGGTGCCTGCACCGTATTTTTGGTTCAAGGCCTCTCCTATCCGCAAAAACTCCGCTTTTTTGGATGCAAAGGCCGCGGCGTCATGGTCGCGGATGAGATACACGGCCTCGGCCTCGGTGACACTGCCGCCGAGAGAGACGAGATGGTGAAAGCCCTCGTATCCCTCGGTCAGCTCGGGAAGCTCTCCCTGCGGCAGGAGGGAGTCAAACTCCGCCGCGATGCGGGCGGCGTTCCGCATCCGCCCCTTGGCAGAGCCGGGATGGATAGAAAAGCCGCACACCGAAACCACCGCGCGGGCGGCGTTGAAATTCTCGTATTCCACCTCACCAAGGCGGCCACCGTCCACGGTGTAGGCATAGTCGGCAGAAAAGCCGTCAAGGTCAAAGTGGTCCGTTCCGCGGCCGATCTCCTCGTCGGGGGTAAAGCACACCCGCACACAGCCGTGCGGATGCCCCTCGCGTACAAGGATCTCAAGTGCCGTCATGATCTCGGCGATGCCTGCTTTGTCGTCCGCCCCCAGAAGGGTCGTGCCGTCTGTCACAACCAGGCGGTGGCCAAGGTAGGGGGCAAGCTGGGCGGCCGGGATCTCCGCCCCGTCAAAAAGCGGCACGCCGCCACCCCGGTAGGTAATAAGGCGGGGGCGGATGCCGTCCCCCGGCATATCGGGGGAGGTATCCATATGGGCGAGAAGCCCGACAGTGGCCATCCCCTCGCGGGTTGCGGGGAGGGTAGCGTAAACATAACTGTACTCATCTACGCGCACATCCTGCATCCCAAGCGCCGAAAGCTCCTCGGCCAGCTGTGCGGCAAGGGCACGCTGGCCGGGCGTGGAAGGCACGGTGTCGCTTGCCTCATCCGAGGCGGTAGCGTTTGCTACGTACGAAAGAAAACGATCTAAAAGCTCCATATTCTTACCCCCAAAGCTCCGGCCGCTCATAGCAGAGGATGGTATCCTCTAACCAATAGGTAAACTCGGTGTGTGGAAAGCGCTTGGCCTCCTCGTAAAAGCGCTGATACAGCGCGCGCCCGTCGCCCACGTCATGCCAGATGTCGGCAAAGGCAAAGTCATACTCCCCGTCCTGCATATCCCGCAAAAAGTCGAAGGCATCCCGCACGACCACCGTCACCTTATCGGGGTTCGGGAACTGAGGGAGAATATAACGGCGAAAGAGGGTGGCCGCATCCTCCGAAAGCTCGACCACCGTCACGCTTTCCACCTCACGGCGCAAAGCGGCGCGGTAGGCAAAATAGCCAAGCCCAAGCCCAAAGGTGACCACCCGCCCGTGAGAGCGGTAGACGGCGGGCAGGGTGGTTACCGTTTCGTTGGGCATCAGGGTCATCCATTCCCGCCCGCCCTCCAGGACGGCAGGGTACGGAAACTCCCGCATGAAAAAGCCGATCGAGGGGATCATCCGCCCGTCGGGATAGACGCAAAAGTCATCCCGCACAAAGGCCTCGCAGGGGCGCAGGGACATGGTCTTCAGCTCCCATTTCCCGCTTTTTTCGTTCGGGATCCTGATATTTTCGTAGTACGGGTCTGTCTCAAACTCCAAGGGATCCATTTCCCGCACCATGGGAAGAAAGTAATTTTCAAAGTAGGCACGGTCTGCCCCCGCCGTCTTAAGACCGCACACGGTGGCAAGGATCGTGGCGTAGGCATACTCCCGCGTGACCGAAAAATCGGCCGCCAGCTCCTCGACCGCATCGGGGGTGATGAAATCTGCCGTCAGATTTAAATAGAGCGACAGAAGGTGTACCGTCTCGCTGTTGTAGCGGCGGATCTCCTCCGGGCTAAGCTTTGCACTCATAGCGATACCTATAAAAGGGGGAGCCCCGATCCTGGGGCTCCCCTCTCCCTTTCGGGTGATCTTATTTCTTCAGGGCAATGGCGGCCTTGGCACGCTCAACGATCTTCGCCGAGGTCAGGCCGTACATCTCAAGCAGGGGCGGAACCTTACCGCTACGGCCGAAGGTATCGGCAACGCCGACACGCATAACAGGCACGGGGCAGGTCTCGGCCAGGGTAGAGGCAACCGCCTCACCAAGCCCACCGTTGATGCTGTGCTCCTCAGCCGTTACAACGGCACCGGTCGCACGGGCGGCGGCCACAAGCAGCTCGGTATCCAGGGGCTTGACGGTGTGCATATCGATAACGGTAGCCGAAATGCCCTCGGCGGCCAGCATCTCCTTGGCCTCCATGGCAAGGTGCACCATGTAGCCGCAGGCCACGATGGTCACATCGCTACCCTCACTCAGCACAACGCCCTTACCGATCTCGTAGGAGAAGCCCTCAAGCTCGGAGGTCAGATCCGGGGTGGCAAAGCGCGAGAAGCGGAGATAAACGGGACCCTCATACTTCAGGGCGGCCTCTACGGCGGCGCGGCTTTCGGTCGCGTCCGAGGGGTTGATGACCACCATACCGGGGATCGAGCGCATCAGGGCAAGGTCCTCGTTGCACTGGTGGGTCGCCCCGTCCTCACCGACCGTGATGCCGGCATGCGTGCCGACGATCTTGACGTTGAGGTGGGGATAGGCGATCGAGTTACGCACCTGCTCAAAGGCACGGCCGGCCGAGAACATGGCGAAGCTGGAGATGAAGGGGATCTGCCCGGCGGCGGCAAGGCCGGCGGCTACCGAGGCCATATTCGCCTCGGCGATCCCGCAGTCAAAGAATCTTTCGGGGAACTTCTTCTTGAAGATACCGGTCTTGGTAGCGGCCGCAAGGTCAGCGTCCAGTACCACAAAATCATAGGTCTCGCCCAGCTCGGCAAGGGCCTTGCCGTAGGCTTCACGGGTTGCAATCTTTTCCATAGCTATTACCTCACTTCGCGGCGCCAAGATCAGCAAGGGCGATCTTGTACTGCTCTTCCTTCGGGGCGGCACCGTGCCACTCCACGGCGTTTTCCATATACGAGACCCCGCGACCCTTTACGGTGCGGGCAACGATTGCGACGGGCTTACCCTTTACGGTGCGTGCCTCACGGAAGGCGGCCTCGATCTCGTCAAGCTCATTGCCATTGATCGAGATGACGTGCCAGCCGAAGGCGCGCAGCTTTTCGTCGTGGGGGGTGGGGTTCATGACCTCGGCCACCGGGCCGTCGATCTGCAGGCCGTTCCAGTCGATCACCGCGACGAGGTTGTCCAGCTTGTAATGGGCGGCAAACATGGCGGCCTCCCAGACCTGACCCTCTTCGCTTTCGCCGTCGCCTACCACCGTGTAAACACGGTAATCGGATTTCGAGATCTTGGCGGCCAGTGCCATGCCGCAAGCGGCCGAAATGCCCTGACCGAGCGAGCCCGTGGACATATCCACGCCGGGGATATTCTGCATATCCGGGTGCCCCTGCAGGCGGCTGTCGATCTGACGGAGGGTCACAAGCTCCTCAGTCGGGAAGAAGCCACGCTCGGCAAGGGTGGCGTACAGGGCAGGGGCGGTGTGCCCCTTGGAGAGGACAAAGCGGTCACGGTCGGCCTTCTTCGGGTCGGCGGGATCCACGTTCATCTCCTCAAAGTACAGGTAGGTCAGAATATCGGCAATGCCGAGTGAGCCACCGGGATGTCCGCATCCCGCATGATACACGGCCTCGATGATGCCAACGCGCACACGGCGTGCGAGCTCGGCAAGCTCCATTTTCTTTGCGTTTTCCATGCGATTTCCTTTCCGGCTTTCGCCATCGGTTATATTTCCTTTTTATTATAGACGATACCCCGTCATTTGTCAAGACAAAACGCATCAGTTCCGCAAAAATACCGATAGGGGCGACCCGCCCGCCGCGAAAAAGAAAAAGGGGCGGGGCGCACCGTATAGGGCACGCCCCGCTTGAAAAGAGGATTATTTTTGTAAGGTTGCGTTTACAAAAAGCGAAAGATCCGGCACATTGGCGGCCGAGGGGTCGATAAAATTGGGGTACGTGCGCCCGGCACCCGGATACTTGGCAGGGGCAAGCGCGTTGTAGGAAAGCAGCTCCACCGGGCTATCCTTGGCCACCGCCGCGAGGGCGGCAAGATTTTCGCGCGTGTCGGTGATCCCGGGGATCAGAGGAATGCGAAAGACGTGCGGGATGCCGCTTGCCCGCAGGCGGGCGGCGTTTTCAAGGATGGGGGCATTATCCTGCCCTGTGTAGCGCCTGTGGGCGATGGGGTCAAAAAGCTTAAGGTCGAAAAGGACAAGGTCGCACTGCGAGGCCACCGAAAGAAAGGTGTCGCCGGTGGCATAGCCCGATGTCTCCAGCGCCTTATGCACGTCCCCCAGCGCCGAAAGAAGGGCACGGGCAAACTCTGCTTGGCAAAGGGGCTCTCCCCCCGAAAGGGTAATGCCGCCCTCTCCCGTCCGAAAGAGGTCCGCCCCCCGCAAAAGGTGGGCGGCAAGCGCCTCTGCCTCCCATACCTGCCCCGCCACGCGCAAAAGCCCGCGCGGGCAAGCGTGCAGGCATCTGCCAAAGGGGCGGCAGTCGTCATGCGTACAGGGGGCCTGGCAACGGCCGCAGGAAAGGCAGGCACCCGTCCCACGGTACACCTCGGGCATGGGGGATAGCCCCTCGGGGTTATGACACCACGCACACCGAAGGGGGCACCCCTTGAAAAAGACGGTGGTGCGTATCCCCGGGCCGTCCGAAAGGGCGAATTCCTTGATGTCAAAAATGATACCGGTTGCCACAGAAGCCACCCCGTGCTCAGATATCACGGTATTCCTGTCTTGCCAGGACGTGGTTTTGGAACTCCTCGTCCAGCTCGACAAAATAGGCAGACCAGCCCCAGATCCGTACGACAAGGCGGCCGTACTGCTCGGGGTGCTTCTGCGCCGCGCGCATGGCCTCGGCATTCACGGTATTCAGCTGCAGCTGGTGGCCGCCGCGCTGGATATAATAGCGGACAAGCGAGGCCACCTTGCGCTTGCCCTCCTCACGCCGGAAAACGCTTTGCGAAAATTCCAGAGTCAGGGGGCCGCCGTTGATGGTGGCACGCAAGGGGGAGGAGGTCGCCGCGCGCACAAGCGAAAGCGGGCCCGGGATGCGGGCAAAGAGCGAGGGCGAGAAGTTGGCGCCGTATGCCTCACCGGCGTGGCGGCCGTCTGCCGTTGCCCCATGCTCCTCGGGGTGGCGCAGGTAATACATGGCCGTCCCGGTGCCGGGGCGCCACACCCCGCCGTAGCAGTTCCGAAGGCCCGCACAGGCCGTCACCATCGCCTCAAGGAAGAAGCCAAGCAGGGCATTGGTGCGCTCTTCATCCTGTCCAAGCTTCGGTGCCTCGTAGCGAAGGAGATGCGCAAGCTCCTCATATCCCGCAAAATCGGCATCGATAGCGGCAAGCAGGGTATTGGGGGAAACCCGCTTTTCTTCATAAACGTATTTTTCAACAGCGGCCAGTGAATCCACCGCACAGTACATGCCCGAGCCGTGAACACCAAAGTTGTGATAGCGGCACTCGGGGCGCAAAAGATCAAGGAAGGGGCAGGGGATAAACTCCACCGTGCGGATACCGTCGTTGATGTCGGCAAGGGTACTGCGCATAATGCCGACAAGCCTTGCCTTCAGGGCGGCAAAATCCTCTCCCGCCGCAAAGGCCTCACGGATAGCACGTGTGGTCAGCTTAGGCAGGTTAAGGGCGGCAATGTTCGGGATATCGTCTCCCACCCCCTGAATGGTCGGCTCCCAGCAGGCGGCCATCACGTAGCGGTAGGCATCCTCGGGGGCATAGCCAAGGTCGATAAGACCGGGGATAATGACGTCATCGTTTGAATACTGCGGAAAGCCAAGCCCGCACTCGGTAAGCTCGGTCGCCTTTTCGTAGGCCGAAAGCGGGGTATCCTTCGTGACACGCAGATTGATCTTCGGGTCGATCAGCTTCAGCTCACGCGAGGCCTCAAGGCACATCTCGGAAAGCTCGGAATACGCACTGACACCGGGCGAGACGAGACCGCCCAGCACCATGCTTTGCCCATTGTCCCCCTGCTGAACACCGACGTAGAGGTCGCTATCCTTGTTGAAGGAGAGGAAGAAATCGCAAAGAAGGTCAAAGGCCTCCTCGTAGCTCATGCCTGCGGCACGGTCCTTTTCGTAATAGGGCTGCATGAGAAGATCAAAGCGGCCGACGTTGTTGTGATATTCGCCCTCCAGCCACAGCGAGTAGTGAAGGATGCGGAAGGACTGCAGTGCCTCGCGGAAGCTGCGTGCGCCGTAGCGCGGCACACGGGCAAGCACCTCGGCAACATCATGGCGGCCACGGCGCAGTGCCTCCTCGCGATACCGCTCGGTAAGGGCAAGGATCGCCTCGATCTCACGTTTTTGCGAGGGGTCGGCACCCTCGTAGGCGGCCATCAGCCCATCCCGCACAAGGACGGTATAGTCAAGACAGATGTTCGAAACGTAGCCAAGCTCATGGATGTGGGCACGCTCGCGCATCTTTTCCCATTCGGCAGGGGTAAGGACGTCGGGAAGGTCTGTCACTGTACGGACAAACACGATCTTCTCGTCCTCGGCCATGTACGGGGTCTCCTCGCGGGTGGCACGCACAAAGCGGTCTGCCATTCTCTCACGGTAGGAAAGCCCGGCCGCCGCATACTGTGCGGCAAGGTCGCTCACGGAAAAGGGGCGGCGCGCCGCATGGTGTGTGCGCTGTATGATATAGTGGTCAAAGAGTGCCTGGTTCATGGTGTGTAACCTCGCGTTTGTTTATATTATTTGAATTATAGCATATAGGACAGAAAATGTCAAGAATCCGAATGGCATCCGCAGACGGGGGCGAGGGGATGTGACGGTGGGCCGTAAAAAAGGGGGAGGTGCGGGCGGAAAATGCTTTTGTTTCTCTTTTGTCAAAAGGGAACGTAGGATCATATATAGGAAATTCAAAAACTTCTGAATTTCTCCTCCTTATTTGCTTATCTCTCTATAAAAACCCATAGAAAAAGGCAGGAGAACTGTTTCTCCTGCCTTTTTCGTATCCTTTTTGTGCCTTTTAGGGAACAAGATAAATGCGGTCGATGTTTACACCTGCCGCCTCCTTGGCGTCGGTCTCAAAGACGAAGGCAAAGCGGGTGATGGCACTTCCCGCCGGAATCTCAAGCGGGAAGCGGTACTCGGCCCATTCGGGCATCTCGTGGGCGCATGTAAAGACACCCTCTACCGTCCTTTCGCTTCCGTCCGCGAGGGTGAGAAGAAGCGAGGGGGTCATACCGCGGGTGGGATAGACCGAAACGGCAAGCGCGCTATAGTTTTCAAAATCCAGCCTTGTGCCAAAGCGGGCAGTGTAGGAGGCGCCAAAGCGATGCTCACGGCTTTCGGAATAGATACGAAGCGAGCGGGCACCGAGGGCGTTGATCTCCTCATAGCATAGGCCGCTTCCCTCCAGGGGCTTGTAGATGGCACGCGGATAGGAATCGATGGAATCGCGGTACTGGAAGTCATAGTCACGGGTCAGGTCGCACCACGGGCGTGCCTCGATCACAATGCTCTTCCAGGTATCGCGCGGGGCGGTGAGGAAGGGGGCAACCGTCATCCCGTTGGCCTGCAGGTTGGCCACGTAGATCTCGTTGGAGACCATCGAATAGGCGGCATCCTGCGGTTTTGGGATCGCGGGGTGAAAGACTTTCAGGGTGTCGGGCGCCACCACCTCTGCCTCGGCGGGCAGATAGCGCCCGTCTGCCCCGGCCACGTACAGGCCGCGCACGTAGCCGTCCTTGAAGGAAAGCGTGTCGCGCACCTCGGAGAAGCGGAGGAGGAGGTGACCGTCCTGCCGCTCTACCCCCGAAAGGATGGGGGCGTCACACCGCGGCTCGTGGCGGTAGACAGATGCCAGTGCAACGCGGGCAAACCGCTCACCGAGCTGGTATTTGTGGATGCCATGCACCGGATGGTTCCGGGTGTGGGTCGCCCACACGGGGGAAAGGTCGTTGTTGGTCAAGAGATAATAGCCTTCCGGCTCAGCACGGACAAGATCGACAAGCGCCTGGTTGAAGCGGCCGTGTGCGATGGTCTCCTTGCCGTACACGTGGGGATAAATGGTAGAGAACAGCACCGGGAAGCCCTCGCCCGGGATGCCGTATTTTTCGCGCCAGACGTCCCGCAGGAGCGAAAGCGTTTTGGCGTACATCCCGTGCTCACATTCCACCATACAGTTGGAGCAGCCCTGGAACCAGAGCATGCCGCGCACCGAAACGCCGTAAAGCGGTGCGGCCATTTTGCGCTCGCAGGCCGCGATCTGGTTGAAGTTCTTGTTCTGGTACATCTCGGCCTCGGTAAAGCTGTTCCAGTTTTCCTTGGTGGGATAACGGCCAAGCATCTTCTGATACGCGACAAGCTCCTCGGTCAGCGATTCAAGCGGCAGCCAGGTCTCAATGCGGGTTGCACCGCGGTTCACGTTCAGAAAGCCGACAGGCACGCCAAGCGTTTCGGAAAGCACGGTGCAATAGATGGAGGCCAGTGCCGAGGCATTCTCAAAGGCATCGTCGGCAGGAGAGGACCACGCCCCCTCGCCCATGAAATCCGCCTCGTCAAGGGCGGGGGCATCCAGCTCAATAGGGGTCGGCTGGTAGGCACGGATGCCCGCCGCCGCAAAGCGCCCGCGCAGGGACTTGTATTCGAGATGATCCAGGTTCGGCAGCTCCATATTGGATTGCCCGGCGGCCAGCCACAGCTCACCGAACAGGATATCCTCAAGAACGACAGTTTCCCCGCCTGCCGTTACGGTCAGCGTGCAGGGGGCAAAGGAGGCGGCAGGGGTCGAGAGGGACACAGTAAAGCGGTGATCGGCTCCGGGCACACCCGTGGCCGCAGAAAGCGTGACGCCGTCCCTTTCTACCGTCACGGCCACAGGGGCTGTGGCCTCCCCGCGCACAAGAAGCGGGGCGGAATGCTGAAAAAGGGCATGGCTGGTAAAAGCAGAAGCAAGGCGAAGCATAATGATCTCCTAAATGATATTCATATTTGACGTAGTGTGTACATCTTTATCATACCACACTGCCGGGGCTTTTGCAAGCCCCCCGGGCGCATTCGCGCAAATTTGAAGGGCGGGATCCTACCGTCAGATCGGGTATTCCCCGGCTGTGCGGTAAACCGAAGGGGATACCCCAAAGCGGCGGTGAAAGGCGCGGCTGAAGTACAGCTCGTCCGAAAAGCCGCAGGCAAAGGCGCAGGCCTTGATCGGGCGGTCGGTAAAGCGCAGCATCTTGGCCGCCTCCAAAAATCGCCGCTCGGCAATGGCATGCCCGGGCGTTTGCCCGGTCTTATGCTTATAAAGCACCGAAAAATAATTGTGATGCAGCCCAAGCATGGCGGCAAGGCGGGCAACCCCAAAGTCGGCCTCGGCATAATGCCGGGCGATAAACTCCTCCGCCGCGCGGATGCGCGCATCCCCGCCCTCCTTGCCGCCGTCGGCCGTCAGCAGAGAAAGCAGACGGTAGAGAAGAGACAGGCAAAGATAGCGTGAGGAGGGGGCAGGCTGATCAAAGTGGACGTACATCTCGTTGAATACCGCCTCCACCGCCGGCGCATCCGAAAGTGAGCGATAAGGGCAGGCGCGGCTCAGCCCGGCAAGCAAAAGCTGCTCCTCAAGCCACGCCCCCCGCACCGAGATCCATCGGATGCTCCACGGTGTATCGGGCAGGGAGGCGTAGCGGCAATCGCTGTGCGGAAAATTCACAAAGATGCTCCCGCCCCTCAGCCGATGCTCCTCCTCCCCGACAAACAGGCGGGCGACCCCCTCCTTTACGTAGTAGATCAACAGGTCGTCGCGGCGATGCGGGCCATAGCTGTGGCAGACGTTTTGCAGGCGTTTTCCGCAGTATAAAAGGCGCCATTCCTCGCCGTCGGCCAAAAAGGCCTTTTCCTCAAAGCTGTTCACGTGATCACCCCCATAGCTATCCTAACACAAAAAAGATAAAAAGTCCATGCTTTTTCTGCATTTATTCTATGGATTCCGAGAATAAATCGATGTAAAATAGAAGAAACTGCCGGGAATGCGGCACACAATACGCAAAAGGAGAAACACGATGGATACTGTGACACTGACCAAAAGGGTCAAGGATATGGCCTATGCACTGGGGGCGGATATGGTAGGCATTGCGCCCGTCTCTCGCTTTGACGGACAGCCGCATATGCTCCACCCCCGTGCCCACCTGCCCGAGGCGAGGTCTGTCATCTGCTTGGCATCCACCACCCCGATGCCTCGGTGGAGTGGTGCGGCGAGCCGAACCCAAACTACCCGGAGGCCTTTCAGATCGGCATGATCCCGAAGCTGGATACCATGTGCCACCGCATCACTAAGATGCTGGAGGCCGAGGGCTATCCCACCGTTGCCCAGCCCTGCACCACCTATTGGCGCCACAGAAAATATAAGGATATCCCCTACGAGCATGCCGCCACCTTCAGCCATATGGCCGCCTTTGTGGCCTGCGGACTTGGTGAGTACGGCTATCACGGTATGGTGCTTTCTCCCGAGTACGGCCCGCGTGAGCGGATCATTTCGATCATCACCTCGGCAGAGCTTGTGCCCGACCCGCTTTACGACGGCCCCCCGCTTTGTGACGGGTGCCACCTGTGCGCCAAGCAGTGCATCGGCCGCAATTATGACGAGGAAAAGCTGAACGACCCGAAATTCATCGAATTTGAGATCGAGGGAAAGCGCTTTCGCTATCCCAACATCAACCGCTGGCGCTGCTTTTACGGTGAGCAGGCGCATCTTGATACCTCAAAGCTTGGCGACTTTGTGCATATGGACGAGGCAGGCATTTATGAGGCCATAGAAACCGTGCCACGGGTGGCAAACCACGGCTACATGTGCAAATCCTTCAAGTACTGCATGACGCGGGAGAAGCGCTATTTTGACAAAGCCTACGCCCCCGGGCCGCGCCGCAAGAAGGAGAAAAAAAGCCTGCCGCTTCCTACCATGCTTGCCCGAATGATCGAGATAGCCAAGGAAAACGGTGCCGACCGTATGACGGTAACCCCGCTTTGCGACTATACCGACCTGAAAAAGAACTTTGAGGAGGGCTTCCGCACCGAGCAGTTCTTCTCGCATTTCAAAACGGTTGTGACCTTCGGGCGGACGGTTCATAAATACGATAAGACCCTGCCGCTGGAAGCGCGCTGTGAGATGCACGTCACCCGCCCGACGACCGACCGCCTGACCTCCGGGCTTATCGACATGACCCGCTATCTTGACGACCTTGGCTACGATGCCATCCAGGACTGGACCTTTACCGGCATCTCGCCCGCCGCCGCCCGCCGTGCCGGATGGGAGGAGGAGGGGAAGGACGTCTATGCCGTGTCGGTCATCTGTGACGTTCCCTTCGAGCCCGAAACACGCCTTCTGCGTACCTGGGACGAGCTGTCCCTCCCCACCCTCGACAAGAATGCCGAGATCTTTGACGCCGTGGAGCTTATCAGCGTCGGGGCGGTCGGAAAGAGCACCTATCCCGGGATGGAAATGCTCAGAGGGCTCTATCCCGGTGCCCGCTCGATCGTCGCCCTGGCCTCCACCATCCCCGAGCGGACGGTGGAGCTTGCCTGCCGCCAGGAGGCCGAGGATGGGGGGCCTTATGCCTTTATGCACTACGAGATCCTGAAGGAGTGCCTGTGGGCGGGCGAGGATCTTTGCAGTATGCTGGAGGCCAAGGGGTACTTTGCCGTCGTCCTGCCCGACCTCGCCCCCGACTCTTACCTCACGGTCGGCAAGCTTGGCCGCCATATGCCCGATCTCTATGCCAACGCCCCCTTTGCCGCCGCCGCAGGGCTTGGCAGCCTTGGAAAAAGCGGGATGCTGATCCGCCCCGACGTTGGGCCGCGCCTTCGCTACGTCTTTGTGCTGACCGATGCCCCCCTGACCCCGACTACCCCCGTGACGGTCGCCTGTCCCGCGGGCTGCACTGCCTGTGCCGAGGCCTGCCCGATGCAGGCGCTTTCCCCCGACAGGATAGAGGATGTGCCGATCCGCAAGGGGGAGGCCTACCCGGTCATGACCCGGGACGAGACCCGCTGCATGTGGGCACGCTCGCTTGCGATGTGTGAGGGGGCAGGCTCGGGGCAGCTTGGCTGGCAGATCCCCGATATCCCCGTGCCGGACGTCATTACTCCGCTGGGGATCCAAGAAGCCCTTGCTGCCAAGGATAAGATCCAGACCCTTTGCTATCAGTGCCCGAACTTCACCGATATCATCATTGAGCGGTGCCTGCAGGATTGCCCCATCGGCAAGAAAAAGCCGTAAACGGTACCCGCTGATAAAAGGGCGACAGGCTTTGCGGCTCCCCGTGAAGATAGGCGGCTCCCCTCGGGCCTCGCATGGGGGGAATATCCCTCGCTATACAACACAAAAACCGCATGGGTACGTTCCCCGTGCGGTTTTTGCTTTTTCACCTTGCAGCGGCATACCGGCGGTACTGCTTGATGGAGGTGCCGAAGTGCCGCTTGAACAGCTTGCAAAGATAGGCGGCCGAGCAAAAGGCAAGCTGCTCGGCGATCTCGTCAATATTTTTGTCCGGCGCATCCAGGATCATATCCCGCGCGATGCTGAGCTTTTTTTGCAGGATATATTCCTGCGGGGGGAGGCTGTAATGCTTTAAAAAGAGGCGCCGCAGGTGCGCGGGAGAATAGTTGGATACCGCGCAAAGATCACGGACGGTGATCCTTTTGTAATAGTACGTATTGATATACTCGGTGGCGGCACGCAGGCGGGAGGTATCCGTGTAATCCTTGCTTTCCATGGCGGTCAGCGTGGCAAGGTGGTGGATGATCCCCAAAAACTGCTGGGCGACCTTCAGCCGGTACAGATACGCCTCCGAGCGGTAGCTGCGCTCGGCATCCCGAAAAAGCGTGACGGCCGCCGCCCCCCCGACAAGCGGCCCTATCCCAAGCGCCGTTGCCTCGTCATAGTAAAAGGAGAGAAAGTAATGCGCCGTGTCGGTCTCCTCGGCACTGAGGGTCGCCCCCTTGTCCGACCCCCGCAGAAAGATCACGTCTCCCGCCTCGGCGCGGTAGCGCACCCCCCGCAGGGTAAGGGTCATTACCCCCTCGGCCACGCAGTAAAGGCAGGCGTAGTCCCCCGTGCTTTCCCACGTCCAGCCGATCTTATTTTTGAAAAAGCCCATGTTTCGTATCCTTTGAAACGGGGCGGAAACAAATACGTCAAGCTCCGAAAGCCTTGCCATGGTCTCCCTCCTTCCCACTTTCTGCTGTTATTGTAGCAGATCGGCGCGGTCTTGTCAATAAATGAGCGAATTATTATATTTTATGATCAATTTCTGACTTGCGAAAAGGCGGCTTTCAAATTATAATGGAGATAATGGAGGATTTAATTATGAAAGCTTTGATTTCTGTTACAAGTAAAGCGGTGATGGATACCTTCTTTACCGCAGAGAATATCGCACTTGCCGAGTCCTTCGGCGAGGTCGTTTTTGCCTTTGGAGGCAAGGAGGAGGTCAAGCGCCTTATCGGCGATGCCGACGTATACGTGACGTGCTGGGGCTCGCCGCGGCTTGACAGTGAGATCCTGGAGGCCGCGCCGAAGCTGCGGCTTCTGACCCATCTCGGCTCCACCGTTGTGCCCGTCACGTCCGAGGAGATGTGGGAGCGCGGCATCCGCGTGATCAGCGGCTTTGACTATTTTTCCGAGTCGACAGCCGAGGGGGCGGTGGCGTATATGCTGGCCGCCCTGCGCAGGATCCCCTTCTATAGCAACCGCCTGCAAAAGGAGCGGATCTGGAAGGATGCGACCGACGTGACGAACGGCCTCATTTACAAAACCGTCGGTATCGTCAGCTACGGCGGCGTCGGCCGTCACGTGGTGCGCAAGCTTGCGGGCTTTAATGTGAAGATCAAGGTTTACGATATCGTGGATATCCCCGAGGCAGATAAGGAGAAATACGGCCTTGAGCAGTGCACGCTTGAGGAGCTGTTTTCCACCTGCGACGTTATCTCGCTTCATACCCCCTATAACGACAAGACACATCATCTGATCGACGATCGCCTGCTTTCGCTGATAAAGCCGGGGGCACTGTTTGTCAACACCGCGCGCGGCGGGGTCGTGGATCAGGCCGCCCTGACCCGCCACCTGGCAAACGGCGATTTTACAGCCGCCCTTGACGTTTACGAAAAGGAGCCCATCGATCCTGCCGACCCGCTCCTTTCGCTTGATAACGTCATGCTTCTCCCGCACCAGGGCGGGCCCACCGTCAACATGCGCCCGATCCTCACGCGGGCACTCGTTTTGGACAGTCATGCCTATCTCGACCTCGGCCAGCCGCTGAAGAACGAGATCACGCGTGCCTATGCCGCCAATATGTCGAAAGCGTAAGGTGATATGGTGCTGACTTCTCCCTATCGCAAGCCTCGCCTCCTCCCCCCTACCGAGCATCCGCGCCTTATGCTGCGCGAGGGTGACCGGGAGAGGATCGAGGCAGGCCTTTCCCATCCCGAAAACCGCCGCGCCCATGAGCTTTGGCAGAGGGTGTGCAAAAAGGATTTCTGCCACTTCTTTGACGATATCAAGGCGGGCAAATATAGTCTTATGGTCTGCTTTATGCTGGAGGCCAAGGCCCTTGATGCCTGGCTGACGCGGGATGC
>JAGBZZ010000263.1 GCA_017652965.1 Clostridia bacterium
AACTTCTTCACGGTCTTCTGAAGGTCGATGATGTGGATCCCGTTTCTCATGGTGAAGATGTACTCCGCCATCTTAGGATTCCACTTCTTGGTGGGGTGACCGAAATGGACACCGGCTTCAAGCAGCTGCTTGATGGAAATTACGAACATTTTCATGTCCTCCTTCTGGTTTTTCCGCCATAGCAGGTCCTTTGTGTCAAGACCCCCGAACGGGAGCACCGCCGACACACCCTTGCTATGTGAGAATTTAATGTATCCGCCGTGTGGCGAACCTTAGGAAGTATATCATATTTTTTTTACGCGCGCAAGAGGGTTTTTGCAAGTTCACAAAAAATTTACATTTTGTGCCGAGCCCAGGCACGGCCATACAAAAAAATGCCCCGATGGGCACCGGGGGGGCCATCGGGGCATGCGAGGTCAGACCTTTCCCTTTCTCCGTCCGCGGGCAGGCTTTTCCGCTATACAGGGCTCTACCCCGTCCACAAGGATAATATCCTCACCGATCTTTTGGATCTTGCCCCAGGGGACAAGGAGCTCCTGCCCCTTACCGATGCCTAGCACCCCGCCCTCCCCGCATACGACAATAGCGGTGATGCGCCCGTCACATACGTCAAACTCGATCTCACTGACAAAGCCGAGGCGGCGGCCGTCCGAAACACAGATGACCTCCTTATCGCGAAAATCCTCACTGTTGCAGGATGGCATAGCTTTTCCTCCTCACATAGTAATGCTTTCAAACAAAAGGCGACGCAGGCGCGCATAGATGCCGTCTGCATTCTCCGGGGGCAGTGGATTTTCCCCAAGACCGCACTCCAGCGTAAAGGAGGGGATCCCCAGCCCGGCAGTCGTATAGTCGCAAAGGCCGCCGTACGCTGCCGCCCCGCACGGCTCAGCCACCCGGTAGCCCGAAAGCGCCGCCATCCGCCCGGCCATGGCACGCGCCCCCGGCAGGGCTACCCCGCCGCCGCGCCAATAGATCTCCTCTCCCTGGGTGTGCAGAGAGAGCACAAGCCGCGGCACCGTCCTTCGGATATAGGCGGCCATTGCCGCGCATTCCGGCTCGGATTCCGGCCGCTCGCCACTGTAGCGCGTCGGCGCACAGCCCGTAATGCCAAGCGCGGCCTCCATGCGCTTGTATTCCGCAAAGCCGACCCGATAGTTATGGTTGAGATCCACCCCGCGGGCATTGGCCTGCCAGCGCGAAAAGTCACCGTTCGGCACGGTGCGGCGGCGGCACTCGAAAAGCGGGTCATCCCGATCTCCCAAGGCAATGGCGACCCCGTCCGGGTTCAGCATCGGGACAAAGCATAGCGTGCGCACCGAAAGAAGAAGATCGAGATCCAGCCCGTACGGCCGCGCACCGCTAAGATAGGCACGGGCCAGCTCCTCTATAAAGCGAAGCAAGAGGGTGGCGGTCAGCCACTCGGCCCCGTGGTGTGCCCCGACGTATAAAAGCCGCCCCTTCCCCGCCCCAAGGCAAAGAAGCGGGATGCGGCGGCCAAGCAGGCTTTCGCCAAGGGTGTGGCAGCTGAGGGGCGGATAGGCCGCCATCAGATGCTTCACCTTCCCGGCCAGGAGGTCGGGATGGAGAGGAATTCTATCCGACATACGCGCGCCCTCCGCTCTTTTTTCTCGTTTCATCCTATGCCTGCCCTCCTTCTTTTATGACAAAGGGTTGACAAGTGCTTATTTTGTGATACAATAGGCATAGATACTATGAAGAAGGAATACTTATGAAATTACGTAAGCTTTCGCCCCCACTTATCGTCTTTCTTGCGCTTTTGCTTTTGCAGATCCCCCTTTCGTTTGGCAGTACGCTTTCCCTGCTTTGCACGGCCGCCATCCATGAGACGGTGGGCTACATCGTCCTCCTTATCTTTGAGTCCTGCGGACTTCTTTTGCTTTTCTGTGCCCTTGGTGCCTCCTTTGGCGCGGTGTATGAAAAGCGTGCGGGACGCGGCGCCGGCATTATCCTGCTTTCGGTGCTGGCGCATCTTCTCGGCACGGTGCTTTCCCTGATCTGGCTGGCGCTCTTTTTCGGTCAGGCCATCACGGATGAAACGCTGGCGCTTTTGCTTGGCTCGATCCTGGATTCGGCCCTGCTTCCCCTTCTTATTTGCTTCTTCCTCTCCTATTTTATCTACCTGCAAAAGGGGGCGGACATCCCGAAAAGCCCGCGTGACACTGCCTCGGTCACCCTGCGTGCCATTATCCTGGCAAGCTCGCTTCTCTTCGCCTATCGCCTTTTAGGGCAGATCCTGTATGCGATCGAGTTTGTGAACGCCCAGTTCGGCTTCTCTTTCCTGAACCCCGCCGAAAAGCTGGTGCTGCTGCTGGACTTTATCCCGGTGTTCGGGGTCTCGCTTGGCGGCTATTATCTGATGCTTTGGGCATACCGCCTATACCTGCGCATCCTGAAGGCTCGGGCGGATGCGTGAGAAGCACTCACGCCAAGCGCACGGCAGCCCGCACCTTATATCGAAAAGGGAGATCCCCGGCAGCGTGGGGTCTCCTTTTTGCTCAAGACCGTTACCTCTTCTCACACCTTTTCCTTACCCTCTTGACAAAGCAGGAAAATTATGCTATCCTAAATGCGGAAGCCAACACGTACGCGCAAAGCCCGACAGCAGCGAAGACGGTGCTCTCGAGCGATTCTCGCAAGGATGCGAGGCGTCCTTTTGAGATAGCAAAAGAAATATTGCCCTTTCGCATAAGAAGTCGGGTCTTTCCGGGCTTTTTATGCGTTTTTGCTTTTATGAGGACATGATAAGGAGGATTTGCCGTGAAAATAAGATCTTTGTTTCTTTTAACCCTTCTGCTTCTTTTGGCCACGTTCGTTTCCTGCAATCTGTCCGGTGAGGGGGAAACGACGCCCGCGACGGAGGAGCATATGCACGTAACACCTACTTTTCGCAGCATGAAGGAATACCATGAGTATATAGATCAAAAGTACGTAGACCGTGCTGTTTCGCATAAGCCGACAAGGGAGGATGCGATAAAGGTCACCGAAGGTATGCTAAGCGCCGACGTATTCGAAATCCTGGGCAAGCCTCATGGATACGGTGATTTTGCAAGTTGTCCTTCCATGAAATGGTATTTAGCGGATAACGGCGTATGTTATATGACCTTTAGTATACCGGACGATTACTGCAAAGGTTGCTGGCCGGACGAATTTGACCTGGCTTGGGAGTTTGGCGCCGTTGCCGGTACTCTAATATCCGATCCGCAGTAAAAATGACGAGGATCTGTCACCTTAGCGGGCGAGCCCCCGCCTGCTTGAGAAAAAGCGAAAGGAGCACGAGCAAATTCGCTCGTGCCCCTCTTTTTTATTGTGCCCTCCCCGCAGGAAAAGCTTTGTCCGGCGGCTTTTACCCTTGCGGATCGGGATACGCCGTGCGGATGGCAAGAAGGCGCGGGTCGGTGGCCGAAAGCGGGCGGTAGGCCTCCTCTACCTGCGCAAGGCGTGCAAGCGCCGAGATCCCCTCGGGCGAGGCGGCCAGCGCCTCCTTTTCCTTATGGGTGAGCTGCTTGACGGCATACTCGGCACGTAGGGCGGCCGAGCGGGTATCGCACTCCCACGCGGCAAGAAGATACCGCGCCCCCTTGGCACGGGTATAGGCCGCCACGGCGGCCGTCCTTTCAAAATGATCGCGCATGCGCTTTTCAAGGCTGTGGGCTGTGCCCGTGTAGATCGAGCCGTCACGGCACAGAAGAAGATAGACGAACATTATTCCGAAAACCCTGCCGCGACCGCCTCGGCAGAGGCATCAAAGCTCCCCTGCAAAAGAGTCGGCTTACCACCGCCGCGCCCACCGAAGCGGGCGTGCAGGGCGGCACTCCTTTCCTTGGCCCCTCCGTCCTCCGCGGCGATGGCATAGCGGCATCCCGCCTGTGATGCAAGAAGAACGAGCACCGTCCCGCCCGAAAGGTGTGCCCCCTCCTCGGCGTATTGGCGCAGGGCGGCGGCATCCACGTCCCGAAGGATCAGGACGGCATCCCCCTGCCCCGCAAGCCCTGCAAGCCGCTCTCTGCGCAGGGTGGCACGCAGGGTGGCCAGCTGCTCGCGCAGGTCGGAAAGGCTATCCAGGGTGCGCGCGACCCCCTCGGCGATCCTTTCCTCGGGTACCGAAAGAGCCACCGAGACGGCATGCACGTTTTCCTGCTTTTGCCGATAGTCGGCAAGGGCATCGCCCGCCACCGCGATATGCAGGCGGCCGCCCCCCTTATAGTTCATATATCCAACGATCTTGATCAGCCCGACCTCACCCGTCCTTTCCACGTGGGGGGCGCAGCAGGCACAAAGATCCACCCCCTCGATCTCAACCAGGCGCACCCCCTCGCTAAGCGCAAGCTTGGCGCGGAAGGAGAGGGTCTTCAGCTCGGCCGGGGTGGGATAGAGGATGCGGACGGCGCGGTTTTCCAGCACGGCACGGTTGGCCTCCTCCTCTGCCCTTGCCAGCATCTCGGGAGAGAGCGGGATATCGGTGTCCAGGGTGACCTCCTCCTCACCAAGGTGGAAGCCAACGTTGGTGACCCCAAAAAGCGAGTGAAGGACGCCCGAAAGGATATGCTCGCCGCTATGCACCCGCATATGGCGCAGGCGGCGTGCCTCGTCCAGCCGTCCCAAGACCTCCCTGCCGACGGGGAGGGGGCTATCGGTGATATGATAGATCTCGTCCCCTGCAAGGATGGCATCGAGGACACGGGCATCCCCAAGGAAGCCGTGATCCGCCCCCTGGCCGCCCTCACACGGAAAAAAGGCGGTCCTGTCGAGAAGGACGCGAAAGCTGTCCCCATCCGGCGTGCAGGCGCGGACGGTGGCACGGAAGGAAAAGAGGGTCGCGTCGTCGTTATAAAGCTTTATCGTCATAGTGTTTCCTCATAGGATGTGAAAAAGGGATAGTGGGGTCAGCCGCCTATCCCTTTTCTGCTTTGCGATTATTTTGCCTCGGTAATGGTGTTGACAAGACCGACGATCCCCTGCAGGTCGCTGGGGATGATGACCTTGGTGGCCTGGCCGTCCGACACCTTCTCGAAGGCCTCCAGCTTTTTCAGAGTCAGGAACTCGGCCGTGGGCTTGGCCTCGTTGATAATACCGATCGAATAGGCCTGCGCCTCATTGATGCGGCGAAGCGCCTCGGCTTCACCCTCGGCACGGCGGATCCTGGCCTCCTTTTCGGCCTCGGCATGCAGGATAGCAGCCTGCTTTTCTGCCTCGGCGGCGAGGATCTGGCTTTCCTTTTTACCCTCGGCAACCAAAACGGCACTTGCCTTTTCACCCTCGGCACGGAGGATCGCCTCACGGCGCTCACGCTCGGCCTTCATCTGCTTTTCCATCGCATCCTGGATCTCGGCCGGGGGCTTGATGTTCTTCAGCTCGACACGGTTGATCTTGATGCCCCACGGGTCGGTCGCCTCATCGAGGATCGAGCGAACCTTGGCGTTGATGGTATCGCGCGAGGTCAGGGTGTGGTCAAGCTCCAGGTCACCGATGATGTTACGAAGGGTGGTGGCGGTCAGATTCTCGATCGCCTTCAGGGGCTGCTCAACACCGTAGGCATACAGCTTCGGGTCGGTGATCTGGAAGAAGACGACCGTATCGATCTGCATCGTAACGTTATCCTTGGTGATAACCGGCTGAGGATCGAAATCGGCGACCTGCTCCTTCATCGACACCTGCTTGGCGATGCGGTCGATGACCGGGATGAGGACGTGAAGCCCTGTATCCCAGGTGCAGCGGTAAGCGCCAAGGCGCTCAATGACGTAGGTCTTGGCCTGCGGTACGATCTTGATGTTGGTTACAACCACGATCAGCACCACCAGAAGAAGGACCCCGAGTGCAATCAAAAACGGCATGATTTATTCTCCTTTTCTTTTTACGAGGGCTTTATTGCCCTCGATGCTTACAAAGGTTACGTACTCGCCTGCCTCGATCGGCTCGCCGTCGGCCGCGCGGGCCGTCCAGACGATGCCGTTGAGGCGTGCCGCGCCGGTCGCGGCGATGTTGTCGATCCGCTCGGTGACGACCGCGACCTGCCCCATCAGGCGATCGAGATTGGTCTTGCCGTTTTTGGTGTTGCGCAGGATGCGCTTGACAAGCGGACGCGTAGCCAAAAGCAGACCGGTGGAAAGCACCACAAAGATCGCAAGCTGCCACGGCACGGGAATCGACGGGAAGATCGCCACTACGATCCCGAGAAGAAGCGATGCCGCACCAAACCAAATGCAGACAAGATCGACCGTCAGCGCCTCCACAAGCAGAAGGGCGACCGCAAGGCCGAACCAGAACCACATCCAAAACATACCTCTACCTCCAAAGTAATATCAAAGCCATTATAGCACGGAAAAAGCGAAAAGTAAATAGGAAAAGGCGTTTTTCAAGGCTTCCCCGCCCTTACAGCCCAAGAAGAGCGCTTGCCAGCGCAAAGTAGACAAGCAGCGAAAGGGCATCGACAAGGGTGGTGATGAAGGGGCCTGCCATCACGGCAGGGTCAAGACCGACACGCCCCACAAGGAGCGGCAAAAGCCCGCCGATCAGCTTGGCAAGCACCACGGTTACGGCAAGGGCAAGGCTGACGGCCAGTGCAACCATCGGGGTAACGGCGGCGTTCCCAAGCAGAAGCCGATCCACAAGAAGCATCTTGCCGAAGTTAACGGCGGCAAGCGAGACCCCGCAAAGAAGAGAGACGGCAAGCTCCTTGATGGCAACAGCGAGGGTATTGCGATAGCCGATCTCCCCAAGGGATAGACCGCGGATGACCGTGACCGATGCCTGACTGCCCGAGTTACCGCCCGTGCCCATCAGCATCGGGATAAAGGCGGTCAGCACCACCGATGCGGCAAGCGCCTCCTCAAAAGAGGTGATGATCAGCCCCGTGAAGGTAGCCCCCAGCATCAGAAGGAGCAACCACGGGATACGGGTCAGGAAGATCGAAAAGGGGGATTCACGCAGGTAGGGGCGGTCTGTCGGGACGATGGCCGCCATTTTGGCGAAGTCCTCCTCTACCTCCTCGTTGATGACCTTGGTGGCATCGTCAACCGTGATGATACCGACAAGGCGGCCGTCCCCGTCCACCACAGGGAGG
>JAGBZZ010000264.1 GCA_017652965.1 Clostridia bacterium
ATGCCGAGGAGGGCCAGGAGATGAAGTACCTAGGAGGGACCGTGGTCGGCGTCGGGACGCTCATCGGCCTAGGCAAGAAGTTCATGAACATCGAAACGCTCGAGCATCTTGCCCTTCTGGCCGACGGCGGAGACCTTGCCAACATCGACCTTCGCATCGGGGATTTTGCCCGCTCGGCCCCCATCGCCTCCATGTCCAAGGATCTGACGGCCGCAAACTTCGGCAAGGTCAGCGATATGGCCTCGAAGGAGGACGTGGCACTCGGCCTTTTCAATATGGTGTACGAAACGATCGGGATGATGGCCATCTTTGCCGCCCGCGGCTGTGGCGTGCGGGACATCGTCCTGACCGGGAACCTGGCCGTTACCCGCTATGCCTCGATCCTTTTCCCGCATCTTTCCAAGCTCTTTGACGTCAACTTTATTATTCCCGAGCAGGCGCAGTTTGCCACCGTGATCGGGACGGCGCTGTGCGGTCTGTAAGCGGGCGGTCGCCAAGGCTTTTCCATTATTTTTATTTACTTTTACATTATTTTTATTTAAATTTATATATTTTTTCCAAAAGCCCTTGTAATTTTTAAAAAATCTGTTATAATAGGGTTGTATGGTATGATAAGATGTGTGGAGTGGGCGATGCCCACTCCTCCTTTTTGCGGAGGAAGTATGAAAAAACAAAGCATTGCCGAAACGGTTGCCACCCTGCTTGCCCCTACGGTGGAGGAGCTCGGATACCGCCTGTGGGACGTGGAATACGGCAAGGAGGGAGCCGACTGGCACTTGACTGTTACGATCGATCACGATGACGGCATCACGATCGATGACTGTGAGCGCGTGCATCGCGCGATCGACCCGATCCTTGACGAGGCCGACCCTATCGAGGATGCCTATTATCTGAACGTCTCCTCTCCGGGGATCGAGCGGGTGCTTCGTACCGAGGCGCACCTTATCGCCTCGATCGGTGAGCGGGTGGAGCTGCGCTTCTTTGCGGCGATCGACGGGCAGAAAACGGTGCGCGGCACACTGGCGGCCGTGGATGCCGAGGCCGTGACCCTGGCCGAGGGTGGCCGATACCCCCGTACGGCCATCGCCAAGGCACAGACCGTATACTTCGACTGAGAAAATCAAAAAGCTTACAACATAAAGAAAGGATGCTGACAGCCGTCAGCCGAAACGATGAACGCTGAATTCTACAACGCCCTTGAGGCACTGGAAAAGGAAAAAGGAATCTCGCGCGATTACATGCTGGAAAAGGTAGAGGCCGCCCTGACAAGCGCCGTCCGCCGTGAGATCGGCGGGGAGAACGTCCGCATTGTGCTGGATGCGCAGAAGCGGGATATGAAGGTCATCCGTCTTATGACGGTTGTGGAGGAGGTCACCGATCCCGTATCCGAGATCACCCAGGAAATGGCGCTGACCGCCAAGGCCGAAAAGCGTGCCAAGGGTCGCTCCACCAAGATCGGCGCGGTTCTGGAGTTTGAATTGAACCCCAAGAATTTCCGCCGTCTTTCGGCCACGGCCGCCAAGCAGGTCATCATCCAGGCCATCCGCGAGGCCGAGCGTACCAACATGGTGCGTGAATACGAAAGCAAGAAGGAATCGGTCATCACCGCCACGGTGGATAAGATCGACCCCGAGAACGGGAACGTGATCCTCAACCTCGGCACGGGCTATGCGACCCTGCCGGTGGCCGAGCAGATCCCCGGTGAGACCTACGAGGTCGGCAGCCGTGTCAAGGTCATCCTCACCGAGATCCACTCGGGCGAGGCACGCGGGCCGCTGGTCTCCATCTCGCGCAGCCATCCGAACCTTCTCCGCCGTCTTTTCGAGCTGGAGATCCCCGAGGTGGCCGACGGCACCGTACAGGTGAAAAGCGTCTCGCGTGAGGCCGGCTCGCGCTCTAAGATCGCGGTGGCCAGCACCGACCCGAACGTGGATCCCGTCGGCGCCTGCATCGGTAAGGGCGGCGTGCGTATCGCCCCGATCCTTGCCGAGCTTGGCGGTGAGAAGATCGACGTCATCCACTACAGCGATGACCCCGTTGTCTATGCGGCCGAGGCTCTGTCGCCTGCCAAGGTCCTCTCGGTAGAGATGGACGGCGAGCGCACCTGCCGCATCCGTGTTGCCCCCGATCAGCTTTCGCTTGCCATCGGTAAGGAAGGGCAGAACGCCAAGCTGGCCGCCCGCCTGACCGGCTTTAAGATCGATATCAAGGCCTGAGACGACCGGGATACAGAAAGGAAAGCCTATGCCAACCGTCAAGAAGATCCCCACCCGCCGTTGTACGGGATGCGGTGAGCATTTTCCGAAAAATGCCCTGATCCGCGTGGTTCGCTCTCCGGAGGGCGAGATCTCGCTGGATATGACAGGCAAAAAGCCGGGGCGTGGCGCCTATCTCTGTCACAAGGCCGCCTGCCTGCAAAAGGCGCGCAAATCCCGTCGCTTAGAGCAAAATCTGGAGGTGGCGATCGGGGATGCCGTGTACGCGGCATTAGAGGAGGCGCTTGCCGTTGAGTGACGCAAAAGGATCCAAGGATCGCTTTCTCGGTATGCTTGGCCTTGCCAAGCGTGCGGGTAAGGTGATCGCCGGGGCACCGCTCATTTTTACCGCCATGCATAAGGGCAAGCCGCCCCTTCTGGTCATCGCGGCATCGGATGCCTCCGCCCCCTCGCAGAAAAAGCTTACTACACAATGTGAATTCTACCGTGTTCCCCTGCTCTCCTCTGCCTGCACCAAGGCAGAGCTTTGCCACGCCATCGGCAAGGATGCCGAGGTGGCGGCCGTCGCGATCACCGATGGCGGCCTTGCGGGGGAACTGCAAAAATTGTCAGGAAAGGATGTTTCCGAGCCCGTCGGAAACGAGGAGAAGTAATTTATGGCAGCAGCATTGAAGATCGCGGATATTACGAAGGATTTTGCACTGAAAAGCAAGGACATTCTGGATATCCTTAAAGCAAAGGGAATCGAGAAAAAGTCCGGAAGCTCGCTTTCGCCTGCAGAGTTCGCACTGTTTTTGGATACCATAACTGCCGAAAATCAGATCGATAACCTTGACGACTATCTGACGGGTAAAGCAAAGATCCTCACCGTGGAGGAGGCGCCCGCCGCCAAGGAAAAGCCCGCAGCCGAGACGAAGCCCGCAGCCGAGACGAAGCCCGCAGCCGAGACGAAGCCTGCGGCCGAGACGAAGCCTGCGGCCGAGGCAAAGCCCGCCGCTGAGGCGAAGCCTGCCACCGAGGAGAAGCCCGTGGCAGAGGTAAAGCCTGCCACCGAGGAGAAGCCGCGCACCTTCCACACCGGCAACAAGAACCAGGGTCCTGCCGACCGCTTCAGCCGTTTTGAGGGTCGCACCCCGGTGCCCGTCGAGAAGAAGCCCGTCGAGAAGAAGCCCGATCCCCGCCGCGACCAGCAGCGTCCTGCCGCCCCCGCCCCGACCGGCGACCGTCGCCCCCAGGGTGGATACTCAGTGAATCCCGCCGACGTGGTCGCCCCCCAGCAGAAGATGCGCGTGGTCGACACCCGCACCTCGTCTGTCGATCTTTCCAAGTACGACGATACGCTGGATAAGTACTCCTCCCGTGTTTCGGACACGCACCAGGAGCGCCAGAAGATCAAAAAGCAGGACAACCGCGGCCAGAACAACAAGAACAACCGCGAAAAGGAGCGCCTTGCGCAGGAAAAGCTTCGCAAGCAGCAGTTTGAGCGTGCCAAGAAGAAGCAGCTGGAGATCACCATCCCGGATGAGATCACGGTCGGTGAGCTTGCCTCCCGCCTGAAGAAGACGAGCGGCGAGGTCATCAAGAAGCTGATGATGATGGGGGTCATGGCCTCTGTCAATCAGACCATCGATTACGACACCGCCTATCTTATCGCCGACGAGCTGGGTGCCATCGCCACCCGCGAGGTGGTCGTCACCATTGAGGAGCGCCTCTTTGACGAATCGGCCGATGCCCCCGAGGATCTGATCACCCGTACCCCTGTTGTGTGTGTCATGGGTCACGTTGACCACGGTAAGACCTCCCTGCTTGACGCCATCCGTCACACC
>JAGBZZ010000265.1 GCA_017652965.1 Clostridia bacterium
TACCCCCTTCAACACCCCCTGCCCCGACTACATCGGTCACAATCCCCTGCTGGCGCTCTACCATCTGCATGAGGAATGCTGTAAGCGCTTGCAGTAAGATCGCACAACTCCATAGAAGGGGGTGTCTCATTAAGAATTCAAGAAAAACGAAGAAGAAACGAGAAAAAGAGAGCAATAGCCTCGCCGTCTCCCGCGGAGATCTCGCAGGCGAGACGTCTTCCCGTACGGGTCACCAAGAGGTCACCGGCCGAACCGCCGGTAAGGTCTAACAAAAAACGGAACTACGAAAGTGGTTCCGTTTTTTGCTGTTTTGCGCAGATGTTTTTTAATGAATTGCCATTTGGGGACATATTACGACAAAAACATTTATTATCCTAGTTCAACAAAGTGGCAATTATCAAAAACCGATACGGACATTCTTAATATCTGCTATGATTGCGGATATAATACACCCTCGCAGTTTATAAAAATGTTCAAAAGGGAAACGGGAATCACGCCATCGGAATACAGAAAGCTGAACAGCGGCTCAAAATGAGCCGCTGTTTTTGTATGCCGAAAGCTACGCGGTGGTTGCACCTATGTCGGAAGAATGGCTCCCAAAACGCATTGTTTATATGTACGAGCGTGAAAAGGTCACGAGCGTCGTTATATCAACGATAGTAATGTTCCTGCCTCAAGAGATGATGAACTTACAGTAATCGGATTCCCTCACGGTTTAGGTGTTCAAGGAAAATTTAGCCCACTATCATTCCGTTCATATCCCCCCGCAACCGAAAAAAGCCGACAAAGGAGGCGTGGTGCGGCATCACGTACGGCGTGCATCCTCTGTCTGCTTGATCATTGTGGCGGTTATGTCCTCTTCCTGTTCACCAACCGAGAACAATACGAACCGTTTTTGCTTTTCACTCGTACTATTACACAAAATTTTTACCATATTCAAGATTGTAAAATCACATTGGGAAACACCTATCCCACCGCCTCATGTGCCGAAGTGCCGTCCTTCTCCTCTTGCCGCGGTGATCGTGGGGCTTGGGTATTGCATCGAAAATTTCGATGGTTATCATCAAAAGCATTCGCTTGACTAATGAACGACGCCGCTGTACAATGGAAACGTAAAAGCCATCTCTCCCCGCCATCGCCCCTCGGCCACGTGCACCGAGCGGCAAAAAAAGCAAACAAGGGGACAGCGCATCGGAGGTACAAGAACATGCAGCAAGCACAAATATACACCATCATTGCCCTTTGCGTTTATGCGCTTGCCATGGCGTTTATCGGTTGTATCAGCTACGGCAAGTCACATTCGCTTGACGGCTTTCTGATCGGCGGGCGGAGCATTGGCGCCTGGGCGACCGCCTTTGCCTACGGGACGACCTACTTCTCTGCCGTTGTGTTTGTCGGGTATGCCGGCCAGCATGGCTGGAACATCGGCATTGGCGCGATGTGGATCGGCATCGGAAATGCGGTGCTTGGGTGTCTGCTTTCCTGGCTTTTGTTTGCCAACAGAACAAGAAAGATGACCAAGCACTTAGGTGCCCGCACGATGCCCGATTATTTTGAAAAGCGCTACTCCTCCAAGGGAATGAAGATCATGGCATCGGTCATCATCTTTGTGTTCCTTGTCCCCTACACGGCCGCGGTCTACAAGGGGCTCAGCTCGCTTTTCGGTGCGGTGTTTCCCGGGGTCGAGACCTGGGTATGGATGCTGACCATTGCTTGTCTGACTGCCGTGTATCTTGTGGCGGGCGGCTACATTGCCACCGCGTACACCGACCTTGTGCAGGGCATCATTATGCTGGTGGGAGTCGTTTGCCTGGTGGTGGCCGTCCTCTCGCACGATGCGGTTGGCGGGCTTTCGGAGCTTTTCCAAAACCTTGGCGCCTTCGTATCGGCCGAGGGTGATCCGAACCCCACCACCGGGGCTCAGCTGACGAGCATCTTCGGCGGCTCGTCCTTCAAGTTCCTTTGTGTGAACATCATGCTTACAAGCTTCGGTACCTGGGGGCTGCCCCAGATGATCGGCAAGTTCTACGCGATCAAGGATACCGCGGCCATCAAGCGCGGCACGGTCGTTTCCACCGTTTTCTGCACCGTCATCGGATGCGGTGCCTATCTTGTCGGCAGTACCTCACGCCTGATCCTTGGTGGCACGCTCCCCGAGGGCGGGATCGATGCCGTTATCCCTGCGGTGCTTTTGGAGGTGCTTGGCGGGGGCACGCTTGGTGTCATCCTTCTGGCTGTCATGATGGTGCTTCTGCTTTCCGCCTCGATGTCCACCCTTGGGGCCGTTGTTCTGACATCGGCCTCGGTAGTGGCGGTCGACCTCATTCCTGCCGTCAGCAAAAAGGAGATCTCGGCAAAGGGACAGATGACCCTTACGCGCATTCTCTGCCTTGTCTTTGTGGCCTGCTCGTTCCTCTTTGCCACGCGCAACATCCCGATCATCGTCAGCCTGATGTCCTTCTCCTGGGGTATCGTTTCGGGCTGCTTCATCGGGCCTTACATCTGGGGCCTCTTCTCCAAGAGGATCACTAAGATCGGCGCGTGCGCCGGTATCGTCGCGGGGCTTCTTACGGTCGGCGGGGCAACGCTTGTCATTTCGCTTTCCTCCGGGTTTTCGGCGGCGGCCGCAAAATCCCCCGAGATGGGCGTCTTTGCGATGGCGATCTCGATGGTGGTCGTGCCGGTCGTCAGCCTTCTGACCAAAAGGACCTCCTCGCCCGCCGAGGAGGCACGCGTTGAGGAGATCTTCACCTGCTACGAGGCGGACTGACCCCCGGGATGCTGCGGATCCCCCTATAAAAGGCAAAAGGACACTCCCTGTGAGTGTCCTTTTGCTATTTACTCCACCCGGGGGGCTTCGTGAGTGAATGTATACGTATCGGACGGCACGTAGCCATGCGTGGTGTTTTGGTAGAGACAGATCTTTTTCTTGCACCGCATGGCGTTGTAGGCGGCGATGATGCCGGACGGGGGGCAGGTGTAGTCACCAAGGCCGCACCGCGGGATCTCCACGGTGGAATCGATATACCCCGCAAGCATGACCGGATCGAAATAGAGCATTTCCTTTACGTACTTGATACCGAAGATGTTATTAAAGCGACCGCCGACCGCGTGCCCCGCAAGATTGCAAAAGCCGGGGATGACCGCCCTGACAAAGGAAAGCGGAATGCCCGCCTTGGCGGCAAGGCCGCCCACACAGATCGTCTGATAGCCGCCCATGCTCCAGCCGCTTAGCTCGATCTTCCCGTTCCAGGCACGCGCAAGCGAGGTGTAGATCTCGCCAAGCAGACCGTTAAACTGCGTGCCCAGGATCCCCCTCGGCAGATCGTACGCAAAGCGCAGCGCCTGAAAATCACGGAGAAGCAGGTACAGCATATAGCAGTCATAAAGATCGTCATAATTACTGTTGGGCCTTCCGTTTGCCTTGCCGTAATTGCCAAGGACGGGGTTTTCCCCACGGTTGAGACTAAGATAGAGCTCGTCGGCCGAGGCATCCACCCAGTAGCCGTGATGCGTGACCATAAAGCCGATGGCATTCGGCACGGCGTATATGGTAGGCGCGTAAGCACCGTACCCCGGGAAGGCCATGAACACCTTTGCGCTTTTTTGCGCCGCCTTCGGTATAGACAGCAAAAGCGAGGAGGGGCAGGGGCCGGGGGACTTCAGATAGACCTCATAGAGGTCGTATTCCCGCAGTGTTTCCTCGGTGACGTCGATATTTTTGCCCTTGGCATGATAGACCTCAAGCTTTTTTGCATCGATCTTATTCACGTGGAAATAGTTTTCCTCGGTGATAAGCCTTCCCCTCTCGCGCGAGAATTCATCGCCGTATCGCCGCACGTCGGACACCACCGTACCCTTTTTGCCGTACAGTGTAAGGGTGGTGTCGATCGGGCTGACCGCATAGCACACGGCAAGATTTTTCTGCCAGTATTCATCAAAATCATCCGGCTTTTCGGCGGCGGCGGCCATCCTTTCCATATCCACCACGGCACCGCCGAGGAACTTCTCCTGCTCCCCGACCCCCACGGCCGAAACCGAAAGGCGCACCATGATACCCCTTGACACCCCGTTTTCGACAAACGAGGAAGCAAGGATCTGCTCACGCGGTACGGTTACCGTAAGTGTACCGCGGCTACCGTCCGCTTCCCCGCCGAAGACCTCCGCGACGCCCTCGATCTCATAAGTATATTCCAGCTTATCGCAGGCAACGATCTGCCCGCTTGCCTTATCCCGTACGCTTACGCGGAAGGTGATGCTGTCCCCAAGGTGATAGGCATGGGCGGGGCGGTCTGTCTCGGCCTTGAAATAGACGGTGCCCTCAGCCCTTGTGATCTCGTACAGCTCCTCCCGAATATCCACGCCGTGCAGGACCGAATAATCCGAAAGCAGAGCGTCTATCCGCTCGGCAACAGGCATGGCGGCATCCGAGGGGGCGCAGGCATCCAAGGCCTTCGAAAATTCCGCATCCCCCCGCGCCCTCAGGACGATATTGTAAAGCCCGTTCAGCTCGTCAAAGGAAAGGGCAGACACGCCCCCGCGGTTAGGAAGCGAATCCTGTATACCCACATAAAGCGCGTGGGCGGCGCGTGCATCCTCCCGAATATCGGTACTCATAGCTTTTCTCCTGCAATCTCTTTTTAGTATTATTATAGCCTAAGGGTCGGGATAAGTCAAGCCTTACCCGCGTTTTGCCTCCCCCGGGCGAGCGCCCGTAGCCGCACGGCCTGTGGGCCTTTGACATCAGATTGACTTTTGCGCTTGGCTATGGTATAATGGGAAGGATTCTTTTGCACCGCACCCCGGCCGCCGGTGCTTTCGGACGATGACGGTGCCGCTTATATTTGCTTACACGGAGGAAGCCCATGTCCAAGGTAATGAATATGACAGAAGGCAAGCCGGCACGGCTGATGCTGCGCTTTGCCCTGCCTGTGATCCTGACCAATCTCGGGCAACAGCTATATCAGATCGTGGATGCGGCGATCGTAGGGCGTGGGGTTGGCGTGGATGCACTGGCCGCCGTCGGCTGTACCGATTGGACCTATTGGATGGTCATGTGGAGCGTTTCGGCAATGACCTATGGCTTTGCCACCTTCGTATCCCGATATTTCGGAAAAAACGACCCGGATAAGATCAACAAGGCGATCACCATGTCGGTGTATCTGACCCTTCTGATATCTGCCGTCTTTACCCTTTTCGGGATCTTGGGGGCAAGGCCGATCCTAACGCTTCTCGGCACCCCCACCGAGCGGAATATTCTTTCCCAAGCCGTCACGTATCTGACGGTCATGTTCAGCGGGATCATCATCGTTGGCTTTTACAATCTGAG
Organism: Clostridia bacterium; assembly: GCA_017652965.1. The sequence goes on from JAGBZZ010000265.1 coordinate 5,330, forward strand.
CGGGGCGATCCTGCGTGCGTTCGGCGACAGTAAAACACCCCTGGTTGCCATGTTTATTGCCGCCTTGCTGAATATCCTTTTAGACCTCCTGTTTGTCGTGGTATTCCACTGGGGCGTATTCGGCGCGGCCTTTGCCTCGGTGCTGAGCCAGTGCGTCGCCTTCCTTTTTTGCACATTCAAGATCTTTACGATCAAGCACGTAAGGCTTACCAGGTCTGCCTGGGCATGGGATAGCCGCCTTGCCAAGGAAATGGCCGCCTTTGGTATTCCCCTGGCCATCCAGTATACCGTCATTCATCTCGGCGGCATGATCGTGCAGTCCACCGTCAACAGCCAGGGCGGCGCCTTTATTGCCGGCTATACTGCTGTCAACAAGCTTTACGGCCTTTTGGAATGCTCGGCTATTTCGCTGGGCGCGGCCTTTACCACGTATGCCTCGCAGAATTACGGTGCCTCCAACTTTGGGCGAGTGCGCCGAGGGGTAAACGTGGCGATGCTTCTGGCTATAGGGACGGCACTGCTTCTTACGGTCACCGTCCTTCCCCTTCGGTCGCTTTTGCCCCGCCTGTTTATCGATATGTCCGAGGTGGGCGCCGCAGATGCCATCCGCGTGGCCGCCAAATATCTGACCAATATGATCCTTTCCCTGCCTATTCTCTATCTGGTATACGTACACAGAAATCATTTGCAGGCTATCGGCAATTCCTCTTGGTCTTTGATCTCGGGCATTGCGGAGGCGCTGAGCCGCGTGATCATGGCGAAGCTGCTTTTCGGCTCGGTGGGGGTGGAGATCATGTTCTACATAGAGCCTGTGGCCTGGCTGATGGCCTGGCTACTTGTCCTGCTACAGTATTACTATTATCCAAAAAGACTCTTGCCTATCGAGGCATGAGGGCGGGAGCAGGCAAAAGCGAAGTGACAAGCCCCCCGGGGGTCTATAATAAAACGGTAAAAGGGCCGTCTCAAACACACATTGAGACGGCCCGCTTTCGCTTGTGCACGGGCGCAGGAGGGTTATTGCTCACCAAGATAACGGCGGCAGGTGGTGGGGGGATACGCCTTTCCCTCTATGCGCTTTTCGCCAAGGTAGGGGTAGATATCTCTTGTAAACTTTACTTTGCTTTCTCCGTTTTCCTCGGTGATATGGGCGCAGGAAAGGTAGGCGGGCGCCTTTCCCTCCTCCCGCCATTTGCGGATCGCGGTCAGAAGTGGAACCCCCTGCCCCTCTCCGTAGATCTGGCGGACACCGAGGCCGGTATCCCCGTGCGCCTTCCCGGGGAGGAGGAAAAAGCGGAAGAAGGAAAGCACCTCGACCCGCAGGGCAAACCTTTCGGTCTCCCGATAGCGGACACGCGCAACGTCGGTGACCTCGCCGTCCGGCAACGCCAGGTTAAAAAGATCCTTCATGTGCGACAGCTCTCCTCTTTTGCTTTTTTCAAAATTATAGCAACAGACCCTCCCCTTTGTCAATAGCACGGAAAATTTTGCGATATCGCCTGTCGGCAGAAGGGCCGCACGGTGGCGGAAGTTGACTTTTTTTCCGGAGTATGCTATAATAGGCCTACTTAAGCTTACGGGAGGAATAGGCATGGAAAGCATTCTTTCGGTCCTTTTGGGCCTTGTGTGCATCGGCATTGGCATATCTAACCGCCGGGGCAATATTTCCACACTCCACTCTTACCACAGAAAACGGGTTGCCGAGGAGGACAGAGCGCCGTTTGGCAAGCTGGTTGGGCTTGGTATGATCCTTGTAGGCATCGCCCTTATGCTTATGGGCGGGCTTTCGCTTCTGGCAACCGCCCGACAGGAAAGCCTCTATCAGACTGTCGGCACTATTCTTCTGGCTCTCGGCCTTGCGGCAGGGCTTGGGATCTGCTTTTATGCCATGAAAAAATACAATAAGGGTATCTTCTGACCGTCCCCCGGGATGGGGGCACACGGCCCCTTCCGGCATGACGGCATCCTACCCGCAAGGAGGCAAAAATGAAGCGTTACGGCCTTGAGCAATTTGCCGATATGCACGTGCATATGAGCGACATCGACCTTGACCGATGCGAGAAGTATCTTACCCTGCTTGCAGACTGCGGGCTTACCGACATCACCCTGCAATCGCTTACCTACCGCGCCCTTTGCTATAACCTTTCGGTGCTTTACTGGAAAAAGAACTTCAAGCGGGCGCGCCTTTCGGCCTACGGCATGATCCATGACCACCCCGACGATATCTATCGGGATATCCCGTATAAGACCCAGGTCGAGGCCCTGCTTGATATGGGATGCGACGGCATCAAGATGATGTTTGCCCCCGACAGCCGAAGGCGGCTTGGGCACGGCATCAACGACCCCCGATACGATGCGATGTTTGCCTACCTGGAGTCATGTGGCGTGCCGCTTTGCATCCACGTGAACGACCCCGAGCATATGTGGGTAAAGCGCGAGCTGACCGAGTATGAGAAAAGCCGTAACTGGGGCTATTTCCACGAGGGGTATCTCTCGAAGGCCGAGATCTATCGGGAGACCTTTGAGCGGCTTGACCGCAACCCCGGCCTTCGGATCGTGTTTGCGCATTTCTACTTCCTTTCGGCCGATATGAAGGAGGCCGCGCGGGTGCTGGACACCTACCCGAACGTCTCCTTTGACCTGACGCCGGGGGTAGAAATGTACCCGAACTTTTCCGAGAGGATCGAAGCGTGGCGGGAGTTCTTTATAAAGTACGCCGACCGCATCGTGTTTGGGACCGACTGCAACGACACCAAAAACTTCAACGCCGAGATCATCGAGATGGTGCATACGGCCCTTACGCACGATCACACCGAGTTTGTGACCCCCTGCTACGGCAACCGCGTGATACGGGGGCTTGACCTCCCGCAGGAGGTGGTGGAAAGGATCTGCTGGAAGAACTACAAGAGGATCCTGCCAAGCATCCGCCCTGTCAATACCGAGCTTTTGCTTGCGGCTGCCGCGCGGTTGTATGACGACCTTGCGGGCAGGAACAGCGACTTCTGCCGGGAAAGCGCGGCATGGGCCAAGGCGTGCCTAGAGGCGAAGGCAGAAAGATAAGGATGTGCCGAAAAACCGAACCAAAAAACTGTAAAGAAGAAAAGCTATGAAATTACTGATCTTATCCGATATCCACAGTAACATCTGCGCGCTTGACGCGATCCTTGCGCGCGAGATGGATGCCGACGCCATCTACTGCGCGGGGGATCTGACCGATTACGGCCCCTTCCCACATGAGGTCATCGCCCGTTTCCGTGAGCGTGGCATCAAAACGGTCATGGGGAACCACGACCGAAACCTTTTGCGGGTATGGGAGGATATCAAGAACGGGAAAAAGCCCGAAACGCAGGAGGACATCCGCTGGGTGCATTACAACTGCGGGAAAATGGACGGGGAGGATATTGCCTATCTTGCCGCCCTCCCGGATACCCTGGAGTTTATCGCCGACGGGTGCTACTATCGGATCACGCATCAATATGACCGCGGCTACGGACGGCCGCAGAGCATCTTTGATTTTGACAACTTTATCGGTGAGCGCCCCGCGGCCGCCGAGGGGCTGCCCACACGGTTGATCCTTGGGCACAGCCACCGCCAGGCGGTCTGCCAATTCAGGGACGGGCGGCTCTTTTTGAACCCCGGCAGTATCTCCTACCGCCGCCCGGATGATCCCGACAAGGAGGCGCACTATGCCGTTATCCTGGATGGGGAGATCACCCTGAAGGCCGTCCCCTACGACCTTGCCCCGCTTCAGGACGTGGTGCGCAGGCTGACCGACACCCGAAAGATGAACGAAAAGGAGCTGGCGCACGCCTCCTTCTATTTCGGGATCACCGCCACAGATATGGCGGTTGCCGGCGTTTGACCCTTGAAAGGATGAAGAAAAAAGCGCCTGCGCGCTGACGGTATTATGAATTACTTTTTGCTCTTTCTTACGATGTCGGCCTCTGCTATGATCACGGTAGGCACACGCCTTTACCGAAGCAGGACGGAGGGGTGCGCCGATGCCGATGCCCTTTATAATATTCTCGTGCCCGCCTCGGCCACGCTCGGTTGGCTGATCTTGTTTCTTCTGGATCCGAGCTTTGATCTTGGTGTGTTGCCTTATGCCGTTGGCTACGGTGCGGGCTACACCTGCTTTACGCTTGGGATGCTGGGGGCATTAAAAAACGGCCCCACCTCGGTCACCGCCCTTGTCAAGCAGCTGGCCCTTGTCGGCGTATCGGTCTTTGGCTTTATCTTCTGGGATACACCTATCACCGTGATCGCGATCGTGGGGCTTTGCCTGATCGTGATCTCCTTGGTGCTTTGCCTTCTGAAGCCCGAGGAGGAAAAGGGGCACCGCCTTGGCCGTTGGGCATTTTACGCCCTGCTTATCACGGTTGGCAATGCGGGCTGCTCAATCGTTCAGCGCTATCAGCAAATGGCGATGAACTACGGGCATAAGAACGCATTCATGCTTCTCGGTGTGCTGACCTCAACCCTCGTTTGTCTCGTCATCGGCCTTTGCGGCGGGCGGCGCGATTGGGGACGGGCCTTTTGCCGCGGCTGGCACGGCCCCTTTTTGGCGGGATGCAGCAGTGCCTTTGCCAACGTGTGCATTCTCGTGCTGATCAAGCGGCAGATGTCCTCTACCGTGATATACCCGGGCATCGCGGTCGGCGGTCTTATCCTGACTACGCTTGTCTCCTTCTTTTTCTTCCGTGAACGGTTGCGCCCACTTAGCTGGTGCGGCCTCGCGGTTGGCGCGGTGGCGCTTGTTTTGCTCAATCTCTGAGCCGAGGGAGCGAAGGCCCTTCAGCCTCAAAACGCAATCAGATCACGAAAATGAAATAAGAGATGCTATGCAGAAACACAGCATCTCTTGTTTTTTATTCCCAAATGTGATAGCTTTCTTGCTTGCGGTAAGTAAGCGGCGACAGGCCAAAATGGCTCCGAAAAGCCTTGGAAAAGGCCAGGGGATCGCGGTAACCCACCGAGAGTGCGACAAGACCGACGGCAACATCGGGGATGCGGAGCAGCTCTGCGGCCCGTTCCATCCGATAGCGGTCAAGATACCTTTTCGTCGGCATGCCCGTATGCTTTACAAAAAGATTGCGGAGATACATTCTGTCAATGTGCAGGGCATCGGCAATTTCCCCGACCGTGAGGGGCTTATGATAGTATTGGGCAATATACTCCTTGGCCAAAAGCACCCAATGCTCATCCCTTCTGGGGGGCGCACTTGCGGAATCCTTGGCGTGAAGGGAAAGCACCGCCTTGGCTACCGCCTCCTTATATACCCGATTGCCCCTTGGCGAGGCAAGCGAGGAAAAAAGGCGGGGGGCAAGCGCGGTCAGCTCCTCCGCATAATCAAAGGAGAACACCCCGGAGGCAGAGGGCAGGCTGCACCGCCGCAAGAGCCCCTCCTCGTCCTCTCCCGAAAGACGCATCCACACGTAGGTCCAAGGGTCGTTCCTGTCGGGAAAATACTCACAAGGGTCATTTCTGTACACAATAAAGCCCTGCCCCGCCGAAAGCCGAGAGCCGTTGTAATACCCCTGTCCGTCCACAACGTAGTGAAGCCATATATCGGGGCAAATGATACGGATCTTCGCTTTGTCCTTTGCGCATCTCTCCAGTGCGCCGAGTGTCGTATAAAGCATGACGATCTCCTCCCTACGTATCATTTTACCATATACGCACATCTTTTGTCAATTCCATTTCGCGGCGACCTGTGATACAATAAAGCCAAAAAAGCAGTAAGGAGCTAAGGGCGTGATAGAAAAACAGCAGCTAATGAATTTTGATCCCAACATCGAGGATCAAAGCGTTTTGCACATCAACCGCCTCCCCGCCCGGGCAACCGTGGTGCCTGCAAAACGGCGAGGTGTATATTATCGGAACAAGTATGAATCCACCCTTATCCGCTCGCTGAACGGGGACTACCGCTTCCGCTATCTGCCAAGCGACACCGAAAAGGACTTTTACCGCGAGGCCGTCGATGATAGCAGCTGGGACGTTATCGACGTGCCGTCCATGTGGCAGTATCGCGGATACGGGAAGCCGGAATATCCCAATATCCGCTATTCCATCCCCTTTTTGCCCCCTTATATCAAAAAGCAAAATCCCGTTGGCCTTTACAGAAGAGTCTTTACGGTCGAGCGCCCCGCCGGGCGCACCATCCTTCACTTTGCGGGAGTGGACAACGCCTTTTACGTCTATCTGAACGGTGAGACGGTCGGCTTCTCCAAGGGGAGCCGCGTGCCTGCGGAGTTTGACGTCACCCCCTATATCCGGGCGGGCGAGAACCTGCTTGCCGTGAAGGTGTTCACCTATTCGGACGGCACCTATCTCGAAAACCAGGATATGCTGCTGGCCAGCGGCATCTTCCGCGATGTGTTTCTGATCGAGACGGCGGAAAATACCCTTTGGGATTACCGCGTGACCACCACCTATTCCTCGATCTCGGTGGAGGTCAAGCTTCGCATCGCCTCCCCCTATCGGGTAAGGCTTACCTTGGACGGCACAGTGGCAGAGTACGATGCCGCCGAGAGGGTATCCCACACCTTCCCGCTTGAGGATGCGCGGCTTTGGACGGCCGAAACGCCCAACCTTTACGACCTCAACATTGAGCTTTTGAAGGGCGATGACATCTTTGAGGTGCACTCCAAGCGCGTGGGCATCATGCATACCCGCATTGAGGGTAACAAATTTCTGGTCAATGAGCATCCCATTTATATCAAGGGCATCAACCGCCACGAAAACGACCCGTGGAACGGCAAATCCCTGACGGTTGACGGGATCCGCCGTGACTTAGAAATGATCAAGGCAAACAACCTGAACGCCATCCGCATGGCGCACTATCCGAACGACCCCGCCACCTATGAATTTGCCGCCGAGCTTGGCCTTTATCTGATGGACGAGGCCGATATCGAGACCCACGGCGCACATATCCTGAACGGCGACCAGGGCTACCTTTCCAAGCTGCCCGAGTGGCTGCCCGCCTACATGGACAGGACCGTGCGCATGATGGAGCGTGACAAAAACGAGGTCGCCGTCTTTATCTGGTCGACCGGGAACGAGGCCGGTACCGGCGAAAACCTCAACAAATGCATTGACTATATCCGGGAATTTGACCCGACGCGGGAGTGCATCATCACGCAGGATATCGGCGAATATACCCATTTCCGTAAGATCGCCTACTACCCCATGTCCCGCACGGCCGAATACACCGACGAGGGGTATCCCGTCCTTGCCATCGAATACGCCCATGCGATGGGCAACAGCCCCGGAACCCTGCAGGATTATTGGGACTACAACTACACCCACGAAAAAATGCTGGGCGGCTTTGCGTGGGAGTTCCGCTCGCACGGGTTTGGGGCGCATGATGAGAGCGGCCGGGTCTATATGAAATACGGTGGGGACTTTGACGACGTTTACCACTGGTGCAACTTCAATATGGACGGCTACTGCCTCTCGGACGGCAGACCCAAGCCCACGTGGTTTGAGCTTGGGCGGGTCTCCTTTGCGGCCTATACGACCTTTGACGGTGAGTGCCTGACCGTGAAGAACACCAACGATTTTCTGGATCTTTCCTACCTTACGGCCGCCTATGAGATCGAGTGTGACGGTGTGACCGTAAAAAGCGGGGCGCTGAGCCTGCCCGCGCTCCCCCCGCGCGAAAGCGCGACTCTTAGCCCCGACCTTTCGCTTACCGACGTCCAGGGGGGAGCCCACTACTTTTTGAACGTCCTTTACTACAAGGACGGAAAAGAGGTGCACAGAAAGCAGTTCCCCCTCGGTGTGCTTGCCCCGAAGGTGCCCTATGCCCCCAAGAAGGCAAGGGCAGAGATCAGCGCCGAAAATTACGTGCTGAGGATACGCTACGGCGACTTCACTTGTGAGTTTACCAAGGGCATGCTTTCCCGGATGCAAAGCGGCGGGCGGGTGCTTCTTGATGCCCCGATGCGCTTAAATCTCCACAGGGCCTATACCGACAACGACGGCATCGTCGGCTTTTCGCTTCGCCATATCGAAAAGTGGCAGGCCGCCCTTTTGCGCCACTACTACTTCAACCTCTTTGATATCGACGTCCGGGAGGAGGAGGACAGGGTGACGGTGGAGGTCAGCGGGAATTACACGGCAAACTCACTGTATGCGGGCTTCTTTGTCAAGATCGTGTACGACGTCTTTGCCGACGGCAGGATCCTTGTCAGCATCAAGGGCGAGCCGTACGGTGAGCTGCCCGCTACCCTGCCGAGGATCGGTGTGGTGCTGGAGACGGAAAACGCCTATGACCGCGTTGCATGGCTTGGCCGAGGGCCGAACGAAAGCTATCCCGATGCCAAGGCCAATGCCCCCGTGGGAAGATACGGGCGCTCCGTCTGCGAGTTGAATACCGATTACGATTATCCGCAGGAGACCGGCAATCACGAGGAGACCTACGCCCTGACGCTTGCTACAGAGGCGGGCGCACACGGCCTTTCGGTGATCGGTGCCGACAGCTTCTCCTTCTCCTATCACGATTTCACGCTGGACAATCTGACCGATGCCCGCCACAAGAACGAGATCGTGAAAAGCGACAGAAATTATCTCTACGTGGATTACCGGATGCGTGGGCTCGGCAGCCGCTCCTGCGGCCCGGATCCCGAGGAAAAATACGAGCTTCGCCCTCATAAGTTCAGCTTTGCGTTTGTCCTTGGAGACTGTGACCTTGAGGAGGCCGTGCTTGCCGCACGCCTCGATTACGGAAAAAGGACCGAGGCACTCTCCGAGACCTACGTATACGAAAAGCCGAAGAAAATGACAGAGGTCGCAGACTGCGATCTGTAAGCGATCAAGGCGGGGAGGAGGAATTTTTATGAATTTTGGCATCAAGGACGGCGTTTTATGCATTCAAAGAGGCGAAGAGACGCTGGTCTCCGATATTACGGGCTGTCTGAAAAGAGAGGATGACGGCGAGACGATCGTTGCCGCTACCGGCGCCTGGAGGCTTGAGGGCAATACGGCATCCTGCGATAATCTTACCATAGAAGCATCGGCATGCGGTGACGGGCTTCTTGTGCGCGCCACCTTCCGCAATACCGGCGTGGCTATTACCGCACCGTGTGATTTCGTTGCCTTTTCGGGGCGGCTGCACCGCACCCCCAACCGCATTCTCGTGAGCGATCCCAGAAAGCAATGCGGAATGACCGTGTGTGAGATGCAATCGATGGTATATACACGCAAGACAACAAGCGGCACCGTGTATACAAGTGCGGAAAACACGGCATTTGATACGCTGGAGGGCGAGGCATTTATCTTTGGCGCCGCCACCTATCACAAATATTTTTCCTGCGTTACGGTAAGCCGCGAGGGCCTTATCACGGCCTATGGCAATACCGAAATGCATACGGTCGGGGTTGGCAGTACCCTAACGTCCGAGTGGTTTTTGCTATTGCCGTGCGAGGACTGTGTGAGCGGCCTTGATGCCTTTGCGCGCGAGGTGGCCTCTCTTGCCGGTGTGAAGCGCTTGGAGCGGGAAAACCCATCCGGATATTGCTCCTGGTACTATTACAGCGATCATATTTCGAAGGACAGCATATGCCGGAATATGCGCGTGCTTGCCGAGCATAGGGACTCGATTCCCGTGAAATACATTCAGATCGACGAGGGGTGGAACACCGGATGGGGGCCCTGGGAGACACATCCGAGGCTTGGGGACATGAAGGCGCTTGCCGACGAGATCCGCGCCCATGGCTATATCCCCGGCATTTGGGTTGCCCCCTTTGGCTGTCACCTCAAGATGCCGCTGGCAAAGGAGCGCCCCGATTGGTTCGTAAAAAACGCTGAGGGCAAGCCCTGGCAGGGATTTTGGAAGACCTATTGCTTTGACTTCACAAATCCCGAGGTGCGGGAGTACATCGGCGGAATTTTCCGTCGGATCTGCTACGATTGGGGCTATCGCTATATTAAGCTTGACATTATTACGCCGAATCTTGCGGCGGGCGTTCATTACGATAGCGAGGCAACGGCGCTTGAAAATTACAGGCTGGGGCTTAAGACGATCCGCGAGAACGTTACGGAGGACACCTTCCTTCTTGGCTGTACCGCTCCGTTTGGAGGAGCGATCGGCCTTGTGGACGGTATGCGCGTTTCGCGCGACATAAACGGCGAGTGGTCCACGCTACTCCCGGTATTTGCCGAGGTATTCAAAAGATTTTACTATCACAGAAACTATTACCTCATTGATGCGGATTGCCTGATGGCACGAAAACCGGAAAATGAGGACGAAGAAGCCTACTTCAAATGCACGCGTACCGATTCCGAGATCCGCACGTACGTCACTGCCATGGCGGCATCCGGGGGCATTCTGATGCTTTCGGACAAGCTTCCCCTGCTTTCCGAGGATCAGCTTTCCTTGATATCGAAGCTTTATCCGATGACGCAGGAATGTGCCCTTCCGCTTGATCTTATGGATTCCGCGACCCCCGGCGTCCTTGACTTCGGGAAGCATGGGAAAACGCGCACGGTGGCGCTCATTAACTGGACGGACCTGCCCCGTACCATGTCGGTAAGGAACGA
>JAGBZZ010000266.1 GCA_017652965.1 Clostridia bacterium
CGGCGTGATGATCGCCTATACCTCGGTGTACGGAAATACGAAACGCGCCGTCCTGGCGCTTGCCGAAAAGCTAAAGGAGCGCGGTTGTCCAAAGGTCGTGGTGACCGACCTTGCCAGATGCGATATGACAGAGGCAGTGGAGGACGCCTTCCGTTACAGCAAGCTTGTCCTTGCCACCACCACCTATAACGCCGGCATCTTCCCCTTTGTGCACACCTTTATCAATCACCTTACCGAGCGTGCCTACCAGAACCGCACGGTCGCCCTCATCGAAAACGGAAGCTGGGCGCCGCTTGCCGCCAAGGTGATGCGCGGTATGCTGGAGGAATGTCGGGGCATCACCTTTACCGATACGACCGTCAGGATCCAATCTGCCCTCTCCGAGGAGAGCCGAGAGCAGATCGACGCCCTGGCGAACGAGCTTTGCCGCGAATATATTGCCATGCAGAGCGAGGGGGCAGGCAAGAACGATCCCACCGCCCTCTTCCATATCGGCTACGGCCTTTACGCCGTCACCTGTCACGACGGCAAAAAGGACAACGCTCTGATCGTCAATACCGTGACACAGGTCACCAGCTCCCCGAACCGGATCGCCGTGACGATCAACAAGGAAAACTACTCGCACCATGTGATCCGCGGCACCGGGAAGATGAATGTGAACTGCTTGACGGTGGATACCCCCTTCTCGCTCTTTGAGAGCTTTGGCTTCCGGAGCGGGAGAAACGTGGACAAATTCGAGGGCTGTGAGCCCCTGCGCTCCGAGAACGGGCTTGTTGTGCTGCCGCGGTATATCAACTCCTTTATGTCGCTTACCGTAGAGCAGTATATCGACCTTGATACGCACGGTATGTTTGTCTGCTCGGTCAGCGAGGCGCGCGTGCTTTCCGACGTACCCACGATGACCTATACCTACTATCACGAGAATGTGAAGCCGAAGCCCGAAACCGAGGGTAAGCGCGGATACGTCTGCAAGATCTGCGGATACGTCTATGAGGGCGAGGAGCTGCCCGAGGATTTCATCTGCCCGCTTTGCAAGCACGGCGCCGCCGATTTTGAAGAGATCAAAAATTAAATTTAACGAAATAAGGAGAATGTCAAAATGAAAAAGTATGTTTGCACCGTTTGCGGCTGGACCTATGACGAGGAGCTTGGCGATCCGGATAACGGCATTGCGCCCGGCACCGCCTTTGAGGATCTCCCCGAGGATTTTGTCTGCCCGCTCTGCGGCGTGGGCAAGGATGAATTCGAGGAAGAGTAAGTCGCGCCCTTCACAAAGCTCGGACAATGGAACTCGTCATTTTAACGGCGCTTGGGGTCGGGGGCGCTACCGTCATCGGAGCCCTGATCGGCTTTCTGGCCAAGAGCCTGACCCACAGGTTCAGCGATATCGTCCTTTCCTTTGCCGCCGGCGTGATGCTGGCGGCGGCGGTGCTGGGTCTTGTCCTGCCTGCGGTTGAGCATGGGGGCAGATACGGTATCCTGATCGCTATCGGCGGTATTTTCGCCGGAGCGATCGTGCTGAACCTTATCGATAAGCTGGTTCCCCACCTCCACGGAACCGAGGAATGTGAGGGCGAGGAATGCCACATCGGCAACGAAAGGGTGGCGAAGATCCTCCTTTTCGTGCTGGCGATCGCCATTCACAATCTCCCCGAGGGGATTGCGGCCGGGGTGGGCTTCGGAACCGGGAACAACGCCGAGGCGCTCGTGATCGCCGGCGGTATTGCCCTCCAGAATATCCCGGAGGGTATGGTCATTATCGGACCGATGCTGGCGATCGGCATATCCCGCCGCCGCGCCTTCCTCTACGCCGCGATGACCGGGGTCGTGGAGGTGATCGGTACCCTTATCGGCTATCTCGCCGTCTCCATCTCGACCGCCATTCTCCCCTTCGCCCTGGCCTTCGCCGGCGGCACGATGCTCTACGTGATCAGCGACGAGATGATCCCCGAGACACACGCCCACGGCAGTCAACGGGGGGCGACCTACGCCCTTCTTGTCGGCTTTTGCCTGATGCTGACCGTCGATATTCTTTTGGGATAAATCGTGTATAAAAAGCAAAGAGATGCTGTGTGAAAACACAGCATCTCTTTTTTGCGGTTATGCCCTGTGCGAGCAGATGTTGCGGCGTGCCGCGCGCATAGCGCGCGCCCGGGGCGCACGGATTTTCGGCAGAAAATTTTCGTTCTTAGACCGGAAGGCGTACAAAAGTACGTCGAGCGGTCGAAAACGAAAATAGCAAACAAAATAGAATAAAATGGGAGAAAAACGTAGTTTTTCAACC
>JAGBZZ010000028.1 GCA_017652965.1 Clostridia bacterium
ATATCGATATGGGTGATAGAAAGATAAAAATAGATCCCGATAACCCTAACTATATACGCAGCTATCTTTCAATATCAAAGCTAAACATCATAAATGAATTTGAAACAGATCACGCATACGTAACGGTCAGCACAAAAGTCTCCCTTGTGTAAAGGGAGCCTTTTTTGTTCATCTATGCCTCGTCAATTTTCCTGGCAAGCACTGCCTTTGTGCCCACAAAAGCAAAATACGGCATACCTCTTTCGAGATATACCGTATTTCTGAAAACTGTCCTTAAGAGCCTGCCTTAAATGTCGCGCTTGGCCTTGAAGGGCTTAAGAACGCTCAGCGCATCGTCAAAATCAGAGTCGGACAGAGTCGCGGTCGGGGTCTTTTGCGGGGTGGTCGGGCGCGGCGGCTCGGCCACGGCACCGGTAAAGATCGGCTCGGCTACCGGCGACTGAACGGGGTTAGCGATCGGTGTGGGCTTCTTTGCGCCCTCAAAGCCGGTGGCGATCACAGTAATGCGGATCTCGTCCTCCAGAAGCGGGTCAAAGGTCGCGCCCCAGATGATGTTGGCGTCCGGATGGCTTTCCTCCGCGATGATGTTCGAGGCAAGATAAATGTCGTCAAGCGGCACGTCGGGCGAGCCGGTGATGCTGACAAGAATACCGGTAGCACCCGCGATGGAGGTCTCAAGAAGGGGAGAGCAGATCGCCTGCTTTGCCGCGATCTCGGCCTTGTCGGGGCCTGTGCCGCATCCCACGCTCATGTGGGCAAGGCCGGCATCCTTCATAATGGTGCTGACGTCGGCAAAGTCAAGATTGATAAAGCCGGGAACGTTGATAAGCTCAGAAACACTGCGTACCCCCTGCAAAAGCACGTCGTCCGCAATGGCAAAGGCGTTGGCCAGCGTAATGGTGGCATCCGAAACCTGCTTCAGACGGTCATTCGGGATCACGATCAGCGAGTCAACGACACGGCGGAGATTTTCCACACCCGCCTCGGCCTGCATGTTGCGCTTTTTCGCCTCAAAGGCAAAGGGCATCGTTACGATACCAACCGTCAGGATCCCCATTTCGCGCGCCGCCTGGGCAATCACCGGGGCCGCGCCGGTACCCGTGCCGCCACCCATACCGGCAGTCACAAACACCATATCTGCCCCCACGATCTGCTCGCGGATCTCGTCAAGATTTTCCTCGGCCGCCGCACGCCCGATCTCGGGGTTGGAGCCTGCGCCGCGCCCGTGTGTGGTCTCACGGCCGATCTCGATCTTGGTGGAGGCACGCGAGGAGCGCAGTGCCTGGCCGTCGGTATTCACGGCGATAAATTCCACTCCGTGAATATTGGTAGAGATCATGCGGTCGATGGCGTTGTTACCGCCGCCGCCTACGCCGAAAACTTTGATAATGATGCCTGCACCGGGCTGTCTTTCATCCATATCCATTTTAATCCTCCTATGCAAGGTCTCGTTTACATATATCGATCAAAAGATCGAAAATTCGAATTCTTACACCTCTATTATACCATGTTTGTGTCCGATTGCAAGGGGAAAAGAGAAAAAAATCATTTCTCCCCGCTATAGGGGCCGTCCTCACAAAATACGGCGATCCCCTCGCGGCGCAAAAGCTCGGCCGTTACGCCCTCGCCCTCGGTCAGCACCCCGCGAAAGCTGCCGTCATAGATGCCGCGCGTGCCGCAGGAGGGGCTCCTGTCCCGCAGGATCACACCGTCGGCGCGGTACAGGCGGCAAAGGCGTACCACCTCGCGCGCCCCGCGGAGATATGCCTCACTCACATCCTCGCCCGCACGGTTGATCACCTGCGCGCCGCGCCGCTCAGCCGGGATGCGCGGTGTCGGCAGGCCGCCCAGGGTCTCAGGGCAGATCGGGATCAGCACGTGCTCGGTAAGAAGCGCGGCGATCGCCTCGGGGATGGGCTTGCTCTTCGCATCGTAGCGGCAGGGTGAGCCCAGAAGACAGGCACTGATCAGATAGGTCATAGTTCCTCCTTTTGTAGGAAAAAAGGTTGACAGACGTCGGGATTTATGCTACAATCCAAGATATCAAAAGGGAGGGGGTAGCGATATGCAGGACATGCTACTGGATCTTCGCCGCTTTCAGCGGGGTGCGACCGATCTTACGCTGATCTCGCTTTTTGGGATCCTTAATTTCATCTGTGCGGTCGGGGGCACGTCCTTCTATATGCTGTTTGCCCCGTGCCTGCCCACCCTCTTCTTCTACGGTGGCAGGTGGCTTTCCGAAAATTCCGGGATGCCGTGGCTTTTGACGGCGGGTATTTTCCTTTCGCTTTGTATGCTGGCGCTTTGGGCGCTTTTGCGCATCCGTGTCCGTGGGCGCTACCGTGTGATGCTGGCTGCAACCCTGCTTTACGCGGCGGACACCGTCTGCCTGGTCGTCTTTTCGCTTTCCACCGGCTTTGTCACCGGGCTTGCCGATGCCTTTTTGCATCTCCTGTTTCTGATCCCGCTCTTCCGTGCGGTGCTTGCCGGCCGCAGGATCGAGCGGATGCCCGCCTTGACCCCGGAGCTTTTGGAGGCGACCTTGCGCCCCTTGGTGCTACCGCCGGAGGGGACACCGCTTGGCACGCCGATAGGGGATGCCCCGCCCGACGAAGCCGACACGCCCCCTCTTCGCCCCGAGGTGCGCCGCAAGCGATATTTCTTCAAAAAACAGATCTTCGGTCTTACCGTGCACGTGGCACGCGCCCGAGGGGTAACCGAGCTCTGCGTGAACGGGCAGGTATATGCCGAGATCCGCGGGATCGTGGAATTTGCCTACAGCCTGAGCGCCACGGTCGAGGGGCATCGCATCACGGTGCGCCTCTCACCCGGCGGTGTGTACGGCCGCATGATCCTATTGGTGGACGGCCGCCTGGCGGCCGAGTGTCGCCGCTACCTTTGATAGGCGCGCACAGGAAAATAAACGAGCTTTATTGCTTTGGCAGTACAGCTCGTTTTTTATTCAAGGCTCTTTTGCACTCTCCAGGAAATCAAGGAGTGCGCAGGGCTCGCGGAAGCTTGCCAGCATGTCGAGATCTCCCCGTGCCAGAAGCCCCTCCTTCACAAGGTGGGATAATAAGGCGAAAAGCGGGGCAAAGCATCCGGCTGTATCCAAAAGGGTGATCGGCTTTTTGTTCCGTCCGAGATGGCGCAGGGTGTAGATCTCAAAGAATTCCTCCATCGTGCCGATGCCGCCGGGGGTGACGATAAAGGCATCCGAAAGATCCTCCATCTTCTGCTTTCTTTCCCGCATGGTCTCGGTGGAGATAAAATCGGTGCAGTAGGGGGAGAAGGCGCCGTCCGGGAAAAAGGTGGGGGCGATCCCCACGATCCTGCCGCCAAGACGATGGGCACCGCGCGCCGCCGCCCCCATAAGGCCACGCCCGCCCCCACCGAATATAAGGGTATGGCCGCGGCGTGCCAGCTCCTCACCAAGCCGCTCACCTGCCGCAAGATATGCGGGAGAGATCTCGTCGCTGGCCGAGCCGTATACACAGATATTCATTCTTTTTCTCTCCGATCCGGGGCATGCGCGGCGTGGCGCCTGTCCCCTTTTTTTGTTCGCTTTTATTATACCAGTCCTCGGGTGAAAAGTCAAGTATCGCGTGTCGCAAAATGATGAAAAATGGAATGTATCGTTTACATAACGCCGCAAAAATCTACTCACGTCACCGATCTTTTGGCATATACTGATAAAGAAAAAAGAAAAAATCCCCGCATCTCTGCGGGGAATTTTTCAGAAAACGGGATCCTCTGCCGCGCTGATCTCGGCCTCTCTCGCCTCGTTTTCACGGTAGGCGATCAGCTGCACGTTGTAAGCATCGATCACAGCGTTTTCAAGATCGGTGCGGAAGGTGGCATTGATGGGATGCACGATGTCCCGATAGGTACCGTCGGGATTCTTGCGGGAGGGCATGACGATAAAGTATCGGTCACGGGCATAAATGACCTTGATGTCATGAACGGCAAGCGCCTCGTCAAAGGTGACCGAAACCACCGCCTTCATCGGCCCTTCATCGAAGAATTTGCGGATTTTGATGTCTGTGATCTGCATAAGAACTTCCTTTCGTTTTTTGTGATTTCTTTAGCACTTTCATTATACGGGGGGAATATGACCGTCAAAAAACAAGAGTGATATTTTTCTGTGACAGTTTTATGAATTTTTTTTGAAGACGCAGCGGATTCTGTCGGATCCTACGCCCTATGCACGAATAGGAGGAGAATATGCGAAGTGAAAACACCTGCCTTTCGGGGGACGGTACCCTGCAAAGGCTTCTGCAGGAGGTCACCCACATCCATTTTATCGGGATCTGCGGTGCGGGAATGCGCGTCCTGGCACGCATGTGCCTTGGGCGCGGATACACCGTTACGGGCTCGGACAGCACCCCGGACGGGGAGGGGGGCCTTGCCCTCAGCCTTGCCGGGGTCGCGGTGGAAAAGCCGTGTGCGAGCAGTTCTATTATCGCCGCGGATATGGCGGTTTATTCAACCGCCGTACCGAAAGATCATCCGGAGCTTTGCGTGGCCGCCGCGCGCGGTATTCCGGCCGTCTCCCGCGCCGATCTTCTGGGGGCGCTGATGCAGGCCTTTCGCGTGCGGATCGGCGTTGCGGGCACACACGGCAAAAGCACGGTCAGTGCCATGTGCGCCGCTATCCTTGCGGCGGCGGGGTGTGACCCCACCGCGGCCGTCGGAGCACGCCTTGCGGGTGGGATGGACGGCTACCGTGAGGGTGGGGAGGACTATTTTGTCTTTGAGGCGTGCGAATACCGCCACGCCTTTCTCTCCTTTCATCCTACGGTGGCCGTCCTGACCAATGCCGAGTGGGATCACCCGGATTGCTTTCCGGATAAGGATAGCGTCATTCGCGCCTTCGGTGCCTATCTCCGCCTGCCGTCGGTCACGGTGGCCGCCGTCTCGCAGGATGACGAGGGGGCTCGTGCCGCCGCCGAGGGGGTTGGGATCCCGCTTGTCAGCTTCGGCCTGTCGGCAGGGGCGGATGTGCGCGCCATCGGCCTTTCTGCCCGCCCTCTCGGCTATGCCTTTACCCTTTCTGTCTACGGCCGCCCGGCAGGGGAGGTCACGCTTGGTGTCCCCGGCCTTCACAACCTGCAAAATGCACTGGCGGCGGCCGCCGCCGCCATCGCAGGCGAAGCCG
>JAGBZZ010000267.1 GCA_017652965.1 Clostridia bacterium
CGACCCCGAAGTTGTTGAGCGCCGAGCCAAAGAAGACGGGCGAGAGCTTACCGTGGCGGATCTTGTCAAGGTCAAAGTCAAAGGAGGCGGCGTCAAGCAGCTCCACCTGCTCGACAAGCTCACGGCGGCGGTACTCGCCGATCAGGCTGTCAAGCGTCTCGGTGTCGCTAAGCGAGGCGCGCGTGCCGCGGATGCGGCTACGGCCGCTGTGGGCATCGGCAAAGGCCAAGATCTCCTCGGTCTTGCGGTCGTAGACCCCGTGGAAGTTGACCCCGCACCCGATCGGCCAGTTCATGGGATAGGTCCCGATGCCGAACTCCTTCTCCAACTCGTCAAGGAGGTCAAAGGGGTCGCGGGCCTCACGGTCCAGCTTGTTGATAAAGGTAAAGATCGGGATATCCCGCATCGCGCAGACCTTGAAGAGCTTACGCGTCTGCGGCTCGATGCCCTTGGCCGCGTCAATGACCATCACGGCGCTGTCGGCAGCCATCAGGGTGCGGTAGGTATCCTCCGAGAAGTCCTGGTGGCCGGGGGTATCCAGGATGTTGATGCAGTAGCCGTCGTACTCAAACTGCATGACCGACGAGGTGATCGAGATCCCGCGCTGCTTTTCAAGGTCCATCCAGTCCGAAACGGCATGGCGGTCGCTCTGCTTGCCCTTCACGGCACCGGCAGACTGGATCGCGCCCCCGTACAGGAGGAACTTTTCGGTCAGGGTGGTTTTACCCGCGTCGGGGTGAGAGATGATGGCAAAGGTACGCCGTCTGTTGATTTCCTGTTCTAAAGTAAACAAAACTTAACTCCCAAAAAGAAATTTGTTATAGAGATTCAAAGATGCGGACACCGCCGCGGCGCAAAAAGGCCAAAAGCCCAAAGGCGGCGGCCAGGGTGAGGGCAAGGAGAATGAGCAGGGCAAGCGATGCCGGCAAAAGGATAGAAAGCAGAATGCTGCCCCCACCGAAAAGAAGCGCGGCAAGGCCGCTGCCAAGCATGGCCACAAGGCTTGCCATCCCCTGCTTGATGGGCTCCAGCTCGTTTTTCCAGGTAAGCCTTGGGAAAAAGAGATTGGCCACAAGCCCGAAAAGCGCCGAAAGCAGCACAAACGCGGCGGTGTTCAGCAAAAGAAGGAGACCGTGGCGCACGTCAAGCCGCAGGGCAACCGAGGTGAGGATCGCCCCTATGGCGGCCGCAGGAAGCGTGGGGATCAGATGCAGAAGAAGCTTGGAAAGAAGGACGGTATAGGTCGGGACGGGGGATGTCCGCACGATCCAAAGGGCGCGCCCCTCCAGGGAGACGGCCGAGGCCGAGAAAAAGACCATGGAGGACAGCATCATCATAACGGTTGTCCCGATGGCAGGGAGTGTCCCCTTCAAAAACGGGTAGGCTTTGTAAAGCGTAAGCAGCATCTCCCCGCGGAAGAGGAGAAGGATAGGGACGGCCACCATAAAAAGAAGGCCGATGCCCGCGTTCAGCATATACCCGGCAGACGAGCCGAGATGCCTAAGCTCCCGCACCGTCAGGGCATACAGGGGTGTGCGGCGGCGTAGCCTCCGTGCCCGATAGACGGGGGCACTCGTTGCCTGCGGCTCAAGCACTGTGCGAAGATAGGTGCGCGAGAGCCAATAAAGAACGAGAAGCACGGTAAGGGCTACGGTGAAAAGAACTAAGAGAAGCTCGGGCACTGCACCGTCCATGGCACGGCCAAGGATGGCGGCGGGGGCAAAGGAATCCACAAAAACGACAAGCGGCGTTACGTCCTCGGCCAGCGCCGTCAAAAATCCCTCAAGCCCAAAGACAAAGAAGTAATACGCCCCGATAAAGAGGAGCGAGAAAAGCACCGTGACCAAGCTTTTTTTGGGGATCTTGGCCGAGATGCGGCTGATAAGGTAGGCAAAAAACGAGGAAAGCGAAAGGGCCAGCAGGGGCAGGGCAAGCAGGACAGCCAACAGGCAGAAGGCCGTCCCGGCCTCGGCACGTCCGCTAAGAAGCCAGATGCCGACAAGCGGGATGGCGAGAAGCGCCTCGAGAAAGTAGTTGATAACAAGCAAAAAGAGAAGTCGCGAGAGAAGGATGAAGCGCGCCGGGATCGGCATGGAAAGCAAAAGCTCGTTGTCGCCCGCTACGTACAGCTGATTTTTGGTCAGCATGCCACTGCCCACCAGCATAAGAAGCAGGGCGAAAAGCCCGCCAATGCCGAAATAGACGTGTGAGGCTCCCGCACGGAAGAGCGGCTCGGCAATCAGGATCAGCATCCCGCCGAAAAGTGCGAGAAAGGAGGCCGCCGCCCAAAGCAGGAGAAGTGAAAGAAGGATGATCATCCCCAGGGAGCGGCGCTTCTGCTTCCCGGTCAGCATGGCCGCAAAAAGCGAGAGAAAGCGCACCTTCAAAAGCGAGAGGAGCATCACGCATCCTCCTTTTCACTGTCGGCAAGCTCTAAGAAGACGTCCTCCAGCGAGGCATCCCCGCGTACCTCCTCGGTACGCCCGCTGACAAGGAGGCGCCCCCCCTTGATGATGGCGATCCTGTCACATAGCTTTTCGGCCGTATCCAGCACGTGGGTGGAGAAGAAGATCGCACCGCCGGCGCGGCAATGCTCACGCATCATCTCCTTCAGGGTGTGTGCTGCGCTCGGGTCAAGCCCCACAAACGGCTCATCCATCAGGATAAGGCGCGGCGCATGCACAAACGCACTGAGAATGGCGATCTTCTGCTTCATCCCGTGAGAAAGCGTGGAGATGGGGCGTGAGAGCGCCTCGGTAATACGGAAGGCGTCGGCAAGGGTGGCGATGCGGTCGTTTCGCTCCTCGCCCACCCCGTAGATGTCGGCAATAAAGTGGAGGTATTTCTCCCCGCTCATAAACTCGTAAAGGTCGGGGTTATCGGGGAGGTAGGCCATCAGCGCCTTGGCCGCAAGCGGATCCTTCTCCATCGGGATGCCGCCCACCGTGATACTGCCCGTCTCGTACGGCAAAATACCGGCGGCCGCCTTCAGCGTAGTGGTCTTTCCGGCGCCGTTGTGGCCGATAAAGCCAAAGATCTCACCGGGGGCAATATGCAGGGAAAGGTCGGAAACGGCCGTGATATCGCCGTATCGCTTGGTAAAATTCTCGATCTTAAGCATGGCCGCACCCCGTTACAGGATCCCGTAAAGCAGGACACCCAGCACCGCCGCCGTTACAATAAGCAGGATGGGGGAGATCGGCTTTTTGCGGATGGCCTTGTAGATCCCCATGACTGCGACCAAAAGAACGGCAATGATCGCGGCGGTAAAGTCCACAGGCGAGGATTCAACCGCCGATGTGGCCGTCAGGGCCTCGTAGGTCATATAGATACCGGTCGTCAGGATAATGCCGGTCACACACGGGACAATGGCGGCCAGCACCGCACGCACACGCGGATGGTCGATAAAGCGGCGCAGGGCAGAGGTGATCAGCACGATGATGATATAGGAGGGAAGGACGGTGCCCAGCGTGCAAAGGGCAGATCCGAGGATCCCCGCCTCCTCAAAGCCGATGTAGGTGGCCATGTTGACCATGATGGGCCCGGGGGTCGACTCACTGACTGCTAAGAAGTACGAGAACTGCTCCTCGGTCAGCCAGCCGTTCGAAAGCACCGTCTCGCGGATCAGGGGGATCGCGCCGTATGCCCCGCCAAAGGTGAAAAGGCCGATCTTTAAAAAGTTCAGAAGAAGCTTAAGGTAGATCATTTTTTCTCCTCCTTATTTTCTTTTTTGGAAAGGAAGGAGGCGGCAAGCCCCAAAAGGGCGGCCGCAAGGATCAGATATACCGTGGAGATGGAAAGCGAGAAGAAGTGGATCGCCAGCATAGAAAGAGATGAGGCCAGCAAAAGCCCGACAGGGAAGGCCTCCCGCTTTGTTTTGCGTACAAACTTGATCCCCACACGCAGGATAAGGAGGGCAACCGCCACACGGATCCCGCGGAAGGCGGCATTGATCAGCGGTACCTCCAGGATCCTGTCAAAGAAGTTGGCGATCAGAAGAATGATCATAAAGGAGGGCAGCACCACGCCAAGGGTGGCCATGGCCGCCCCGAGGAGCCCCGCCTGGCGGTAGCCGACGTGGGTAGCGCAGTTGATAGAGATCGGCCCGGGGGTCGATTCGGCAATGGCCAGCATATCGGCCATCTCCTCGTGTGTCATCCAGCCGTGCCGTGTGACACAGGCATCCTCGATCAGCGAAAGCATGGCGTATCCCCCACCAAAGGTGAAGGCGCCGATCTTAAAAAAGGTGGAAAAAAGAGCCCAAAGCTTTTTCAGCGTTTTCATAATACTCCTCTCGTTACGGTGCAGATCACAAACGATATCTATTTTATCATACTTTATAACAGTATGCAACCCCGAGGCCGAAAAAACCTCGGGGGTGCGTTCAAAATTCGGGATCGTAGTATTGATGCTTTTCCATATAGGAGATCTTCATGATCTCGATATCCCGCACGAAAAGCTTGGTGCAGTAGGGAGAAAAGCCGAAATGCCCGTCGGTCAGCGGATCGGGATCCAGGTATTCGGTCACCAGCTCGTCATCCACCACCATAAAGGTTTGCCCGCCGATCGCACCGACGCACATCTCCACCTCACTGCCGGGGGTATAGACGTAGGAATTGGTCAGCGCACGCATCATCTCGTTGTCGTTGCGCTCGATCCCGCTTTTGCCGTCGTACCAGCCGTTCAGCCCGCAAACGTAGGCAGCCCCCAGCTTGTCCGTCTCCTCGATCCAGTGCCCGCAGAAAATGCAGTTGACGTCCCGCGTGGCAGGCAGGACGGTGCCCATGCGGCAACGCATCATGTAGCCGTCGGGATAGGACTTGCGGGTGAAAAGGATCCCGCCGCGGTTCTCGCGGAATTCGCCGATCAGCCGATCCCCTACCTTTTCCCACTTTCCGCGCATGACCTTAAAATGCTCCTGCCAGTCGTCCCCGGGGGCACAGCGGAAAACCGTTTCGCATTTGTCGATCACGATCTCCTTGCCAAGCAACAGGATATTCTTCATGGTAAGCTCCTTACGTACTCTTTTTTTCTTATTATAGCAGAGTTTGTGCAGTTTGACAAGGGAAAGACCGAAAGAAAAAATTGAAATTCTTTTCACACGCACTTGCAAAGTGCGGAAAAATGTGGTATGATACTACTGTTATGTAATTTGACGGCCGAAAAGGCCGTAGTCTACACAAATTATAGGAGGAATGTTACGTATGTCTTTCAAGAATCCCTATCTCGAAGAACTGATGCAGACGGTGGTAAAGCGCAACCCCGGTGAGCCTGAGTTTCATCAGGCCGTCCGCGAAGTGCTGGAGTCGCTTGAGCCTGTGCTGGATGCCCGTCCCGAATATATCGAGCGCGGCGTGCTTGCCGAGCTGGTAGAGCCCGAGCGTGTGATCAAGTTCCGTGTGCCGTGGGTGGATGATAACGGCAAGGTTCAGGTCAACCGCGGCTTCCGTGTGCAGTTCAACAGCGCCATCGGCCCGTACAAGGGCGGTCTTCGCTTCCATCCCAGCGTCAATGAGAGCATCATGAAGTTCCTGGGCTTTGAGCAGACCTTTAAGAACTCGCTTACCTCGCTTCCCATGGGCGGCGGTAAGGGCGGCTCTGACTTTGATCCTCAGGGCAAGTCGGATGCCGAGGTGATGCGCTTCTGCCAGAGCTTTATGACCGAGCTGCAGAAGTACATCGGCCCGAACACCGACGTTCCCGCCGGTGATATCGGTGTCGGTGCCCGTGAGATCGGCTTTATGTTCGGCCAGTACAAGCGCCTGCGCGATGAGTTTACCGGCGTTCTGACCGGTAAGGGCATGCCCTACGGCGGCTCGATCCTCCGTCCCGAGGCGACCGGTTACGGCGCTGTTTACTACCTCGTCGATATGCTGAACTACTTCGGCGACGACATCAAGGGTAAGACGGTTGCGATCTCGGGCTTCGGTAACGTTGCCTGGGGTGTTGCCAAGAAGGTGACCGAGCTTGGCGGTAAGGTCGTTACCCTTTCGGGTGCCAACGGCTACATCTACGATCCCGACGGTGTTGCCACCGAGGAGAAGATCAACTACATGCTTGAGATGCGTGCCTCCTGCCGCAACCGCGTGCAGGACTACTCGGATAAGTTCGGTGTGGAATTCTTCCCGAACGAGAAGCCGTGGTGCCGCAAGGTGGACATCATGATGCCCTGCGCCACGCAGAACGAGGTTGGCCTTGAGGATGCCAAGATGATGGTCGCCAATGGCCTGAAGTACTACGTGGAGGTCTCCAACATGCCTACCACGAACGAGGCGATGGCCTACCTTAAGGAGAACGGCGTTATCATCGCTCCCTCTAAGGCTGTCAACGCGGGCGGCGTTTCGGTCTCCGGCCTTGAAATGTCGCAGAACTCGATGCGCTACAGCTGGACGGCCGAGGAGGTTGATGAGAAGCTGCATATGATCATGCACAACATCTTCACGAACTCGCTTGCCGCCGCCCATCAGTACGGCCTCGGTGACGACCTTGTCGCCGGTGCGAACATCGCCGGCTTTATCAAGGTTGCCGACGCGATGCTGGCCTTCGGTGTTGTCTGATTTTCAACCGAACCAAATAAAAGCAGGACAGAGAACGAAAAATTCTCTGTCCTGCTTTTTGGTTGCAAGGGGATTGATCCTTATTTTTTCCTTTTTGAAACAATGCGAACGATAATGCCGAAGATAATTTGAACAGCACTTATACCAAGTGGAATAAAAAGCATATATTTTCCAATTTGTTTTACGTATATGTCATCGGAAATA
>JAGBZZ010000268.1 GCA_017652965.1 Clostridia bacterium
CGGCGCGCGGAATCCAGCATGCCATCAAGGTCGCAATCGTCGTCCTTCGGCACGATGTAAAGGGTGCTTTGGGAATGGTAGATGTGAAAACGGCCGTGCCGCTTCGCACGCTCACGCATTTCCTTCTCAAGAAGCCCCTCAAAATAGGAAAGGTTGGCACCCTTCAGCACCAGCTCTCCGTACTTACACAAAATAACCTCGCGGAATTCGCTCATAATGCAGTCCTTCCAAAAATCGTATTCACCCCATTGTACCACAAAAAAAGCCGTATTTCAATCTAAAGGAAAGAAAAAACGAAAAAAGGGCGTATCCTCTTGACAAAAATGGCCGTGTGTGGTACAATGGTCGGGTAAAGGCGATGACGGAACGAGTAGCGTATCCCCTACGGCATAGAGAATGGGCGGTTGGTGCAAGCCCATGCGCGGGATAGGTGAAGGTCACTCCGTAGCCGCAGGAAGAATCAAGTAGACCCTGCCGTATGCCGCGTTAAGGCGTCAGAGTGGATGCGATCTTCGCATCAACACAGGTGGTACCGCGCCCATGGCGTCCTGTTTATGCAGGGCGTTTTTTTATTTTGTAAAAATTCCGAAAGGACGAAATATCATGAGAAAAGAGTTAGCAAAAACCTACGATCCCGCCTCCTTTGAGGACAGGATCTACAAGAATTGGTGCGAAAAAAATTACTTCGCGCCCGACCCCGACCCGCGCAAGCCCGCCTTCTCGGTGGTCATTCCCCCTCCGAACGTAACGGGTCAGCTCCACATGGGTCACGCCCTGGATGAGACCCTGCAGGATATCCTTGTCCGTGCCAAGCGCATGCAGGGATACAGCACCCTGTGGGTGCCCGGCACCGACCATGCAGGCATCGCCACCCAGATCAAGGTAGAGGAGAGCCTGCGCAAGAACGAGGGCCTTACCCGCTACGATCTCGGCCGCGACAAGTTCCTTGAGCGCGTATGGGCATGGAAGGAGCAGTACGGCGGCCGCATCATCAGCCAGCTGAAAAAGCTGGGTACCTCCTGCGACTGGTCGCGTGAGCGCTTCACCATGGACGAGGGTTGCTCCCGCGCCGTGCGCGAGGTGTTCGTTAACCTCTATGAAAAGGGGCTCATTTACCGCGGCAACCGCATCATCAACTGGTGCCCGCACTGCATCACCGCCCTGTCGGACGCCGAGGTAGAGTATACCGAGCAGGCAGGCTCCTTCTGGCATATCCGTTACCCCATCGACGGTGAGGACGGCTTCGTGGAGATCGCCACCACCCGTCCCGAAACCATGTTCGGTGATACCGCCGTTGCCGTAAACCCGAACGATGAAGAAAACAAGCACCTCATCGGCAAACAGCTCATTCTGCCCCTTGTCGGCCGCAAGATCCCCGTGGTCGCCGACGAGTACGTTGAGATCGGCTTCGGTACGGGCTGTGTGAAGATCACCCCCGCCCATGACCCCAACGACTTTGAGGTGGGCAAGCGCCATGATCTGGAGATCATCCGCGTCATGAATGACGATGCCACGATGAATTCCTATGCAGGTAAGTACGAGGGTATGGATCGCTACGAGTGCCGCCGCGCCCTTGTCAAGGATCTTGAAGAGCAGGGATACCTTATCAAGACCGTTCCCCATGCTCACAACGTCGGCACCTGCTACCGCTGTAACACCACCGTCGAGCCCCTGACCTCGCATCAGTGGTTCGTAAAGATGGAGCCCCTTGCAGGCCCCGCCCTTGAGGTCGTGCGCGACGGCCGCGTGCGCTTTGAGCCTGAGCGCTTCACCAAGATCTACACCAACTGGATGGAGAACGTGCACGACTGGTGCATCTCCCGTCAGCTGTGGTGGGATCACCGTATCCCCGCCTTCTACTGCGATGCCTGCGGCCATATGGAGGTCTCCAAGACCGACCTTGCCGTCTGCCCCAAGTGCGTCGCGCCCATGCGTCAGGAGGAGGCCGTTCTCGATACCTGGTTCTCCTCGTCTGTGTGGGCCTTCTCGAC
>JAGBZZ010000269.1 GCA_017652965.1 Clostridia bacterium
GTCACACGCTGACCGTCAATGTCCACGATGGTGCCGTGATGCACGTCCTCGCCGATGCGGGCGTAGTACTCGACGTTACCGTTCTGGGTGATCGAGGTGGCACAGTCGAAAATGAAGTCGAAGGCCTCGTCGGTGGGGATACCGATGGTGAAGGGGTTGGTACCGAACATGCCCTCCACACCGAAGGTCGGGGCAACCGAGGGGCGGGCGTTCGTGCCCGTCATACCGATGCAGCCGGCCTTGGTGGCCATCGTGGCGTAGTAGCCCGCGATGCCGTAGTGGCAGGAATTGCGGACGGCGACCATACCCATACCGTATTCCTTGGCCTTCTTAATGGCCATTTCCATCGCGCGGTAGCCGATGACCTGGCCCATACCGTGGTGACCGTCCACAACCGCGGTGGTCGGGGTCTCCTTAATGATCTCAAACTCGGTCACGGGCTGCTGAATGCCCGCGATGATGCGGTCGATGTAGACCGGCTTGAAGCGGTTGCACCCGTGCGATTCGATCCCGCGGCGGTCACTCTCAAGGAGGACGTCGGTGCAGATCTCGGCGTCGGCGCGCGGCACACCCGCGCCCACAAAGGCATCGGTGATAAAGGCAGTAGCGGTCTGCCAGTCAAGATTCATTTTAGGCATGATATTCTCCTTATGCACTTGTTTTTTTCATACACTTATGTTATAATCATTTTGATCGGATTTGTCAATAGAATGTCTTTATTTGATCGTTACGATCATTCTTTGAGTAATATTTCCGAAAAAATCGATCGTATGATCAAGGAGGAGAAGGATGGCAACCAAGGAAAGAGAGGGCGCGATCCTCGAATATCTGCGTGGGCGGGGCGAGGTCTCGGTTGGCGAGCTTTGCCGTACGCTTTTCGTCAGTGAGCCCACCATGCGCCGTGACCTTGCCCGCCTTGCGGCCGAGGGAAAGCTCCGCCGTACCCACGGCGGCGCGGCAGAACGGCGCGAGCCCGGGGTCAACCTGCCCCAATCGCTCCGTGAGCGTGAGCATTCGGATGCCAAGGCCGTGATCGGCGAGCGTTGCCTCTCCCTGATCCGCGACGGTGACACCGTGATGGTCGACGGCTCCTCGACCGCCCTTGCGCTTCTGTCCCTCCTCGGGGAGAAGAAGGATCTTGTGGTGGTGACGAACAACGCCAAGGCCCCCCTGCTTCTTTCGGATAGCTCGGTCAAGCTGCTGGTAACGGGGGGCGAGCTTGCGCGAGGCACGTATGCCTTTGTCGGCAGTCATACCGAGGAATTCTTCCGTTCGTTTAATGCCGACCTTTGCTTTTTCTCGGTCAGAACCCTGACCCCGGACGGGCGCTTGACCGACAACGCCCTCGCCGAGAACGCCGTCCGCCGTGCCATGATGGCCTCGGCCGGGCGAAGCGTCCTGATGCTGGATTCCGAGAAGCTCGGGGATGCCTGCCTTTCCACCCTTTGCCACCTGCGGGACGTGGGGCTTGTGGTGTCCGAGCGGGATATCTCGGGTGAGTTTTCCGGCTTTTCTGAAAAATTTCTGCCGTTTGACCGATAAGCCTGCGGGGGCGGCGCCCCCGCGTGCTATCCCGAACGCGGCCAAGTGAACAAGGAGAAGATCGTATGAAGCGTGCAACCGTATCTGTGAATTTTGAAAAGGTGATCGGCACCTTTAAGCCGATGCACGGCGTGGGGCAGCCCCCAAGAAGAGGGCTTTCGGATTCGCTTTATCACTATATGACCGAGGCGGGCGTCCCTTATGCGCGCCTGCATGACGTCGGCGGCTGGATGGGCGGCGGACTTTACGTGGACGTGCCGAACCTCTTCCGGGATTTCGATGCCGACGAGTGTGACCCCGCCTCTTATGATTTTGCCTTTACCGACAGGATCATGGCGGGGCTTATGAAGGCCAAGGTCGAGCCCTACTTCCGCCTTGGTGTGACCATCGAAAACGAGCATATGGTGAAGGCCTATCGCATCTTCCCGCCGAAGGACTTCGAAAAGTGGGCGCGCATCTGCGAGCATATCGTAGCGCATTACGTGGACGGCTGGGCGGACGGCTTCCGCTTTCCGATCACCTATTGGGAGATCTGGAACGAGCCGGACTCCTGCTATGAGGAGAAGACCTCGGCGATGTGGCGGGGCACCGACCTTGAATATTTCCGTCTTTATGAGGTGACGGCCAAGCACCTGAAGGCCGTCTTCGGCGACCGCATCAAGGTGGGCGGGTATGCCTCCTGCGGCGTTTACGAGTATAAAAAGGATCCGAACCTTGACGGGAGCTTCGAGGTCACCGATCTTTTCACCTTTATTCTGAAGTTCTTCCACAATTTCCTCGCACATCAGCGGGATGCCGGCTCGCCGCTTGATTTCTTCTCCTGGCATCTTTACGACCGCATCCTGCGCGGCGGCATCGATTTCCCCGAAACGCGCGAGCATGCCGATTACGTCAGGCGGGTGCTTGACCGCTACGGCTTCGCGGCGACCGAAAGCCATCTCAACGAGTGGAACGTGCATTACTTTGTCAAGAGGCGCGGCGAGGCGCGCGGTGCCGCCCGCACGCTTGCCTTTATGCTGATGATGCAGGATACCCCGACAGACCTTATGTGCTATTACGATGCAGGCCTCGGCCCTTCCGACTACCGCTCCTTTATCAATCCCGATACCCTTGTCCCCTACCGCACCTATTACGCCTTCCCGATGTATCACAGCCTCTACCGCCTCGGGTGTGAGTGCGACGCCACCTCAAGCGAGCCGATGCTTTTTGTGGGGGCGGCCAAGCGGGGAAGCCGCGCGTCTCTCGTCCTTGCCAATACGACGGGGGATGACGTCCTTGTAAGCCTCGATCTTTCGGGTGCGCCGACCGACGAGGTGCTTGTCCATCGCCTGGATAACGACAATCTCTACACCCTGACGCACGAGGGGCTCACTACCGCCGTGATCCCTGCCGACGGGTGCATCGAGTATTCCTTCTATACGCTTGCGTAAGAAGATGGGGGCTTTTGTGCCTTCACCCTTGACTTTCCCATAGGGGAATGCTATAATGCTTGATGGAAGAAGAGAGGCAGTCTTCCACCCTTCGCAAAAGCCTCCCGCGCGGTGCGGCGGAACGCCCGCGTGTGCCACCCTTCCGTACGTAGGAGCTATGGTAAAAACAGAAAAAGCAAGGGGCGCACGGTCGGTCGACATGCTGCACGGCCCTTTGTTTGTCAAGATCCTTCTTTTTTCGCTTCCGGTGATCGGAAGCAGCGTGCTGCAGACCCTCTTTAACACCATCGATATGATCGTGGTGGGGCACTTTGTGGGGGATGCCGCCGTGGGTGCCGTTGGCACGACGTCCTCGCTTGTCAATCTGATGCAATCCCTGTTCATCGGTCTTGCCGCAGGGACGGGGGCGTGCGTGTCGGTGGCGCTGGGGGCACGGCGAGAGCGGGATATTTCCGACCTCGTCCACACGGCAATGCTGACCGCGACGGTCGGCGGTGTGGTGCTGGCGGTGCTTGGCTACTTCCTTGCCCCCTTTCTCCTCGGGACTCTGATGAACGTGGACGAATCGCTGATCGGCATGTCCACCTCCTATATCCGCATCTATTTTCTCGGTGCGCCCTTTCTTCTGATCTACAACTTCGGCTTTGCCATCATGCGTACCCTTGGGGATACCCGCCGCCCGCTTTATTATATGCTGGTGGCAGGGCTTGCCAACATCGGCTTTAACCTGCTTTTCGTGGCGGTGTTCCACATCGGGGTCGTCGGGGTTGCCCTCGGGACGATCATCTCGCTGGCTATCTCGGCCGTGCTGGTCGTGCTTTCGCTTTGCCGCTATCAGAATGCCTGTCACCTTTGCCTGCGCCGCCTGCGCATCCGCACGCGAAGCCTTTTGGACATTTTGCGTATCGGTGTGCCCGCAGGGCTGCGCGGGATGCTTTTCGGCATCTCCAACACCATGCTGCAGGCCAGCGTCAACAGCCTTGGCCCCGCCGCCACCTCGGGCAATGCGGCGGCCTCCTCGATCGAGGCCTTCCTGTATCTCACGGTTGCCGGCTTTGGCCAATCGGCCATGGTCTTTACCGGGCAGAATTACGGTGCGGGCTACCATCGCCGCATCCGCCGTGTGATGCTTTGCTGTCTTTCTCTGGCGGCAGGCTCGGCTGTCCTCCTGGGCGGCGCCTTCCTCCTTCTGCGTGAGCCGCTGGTGGCACTCTACCTTCCCGACGCGCCGGAGGCCGCCGTCTATGCCTTCCAGCGGATGTATGCCGTCAACTTTTTCTATCTTCTGCTTGGCATTTACGAGGCACTGTCGGCCGTTTTGCAGGGGCTTAAGATCTCCATCGCCCCCACGGCGGCCATCATCCTTGGGATCTGCGGTCTGCGCCTTACCTGGATCTTCCTGGCCTTCCCGTATGAGGGGCTGCACTCGGTGTACGGCCTTTTCCTGTGCTATCCCATTTCCTGGGCGGTGACGGCGCTTGCCCTTGCGATGTTTACTGCCCATGCCTTCGCCCGCATATGCCCACTGTCCGAGGATAGAGAGGGCACGGCCACAGAATGATACGTGCCGGGCGGCACTAACTAAAGTAAAAAGAGCAGACACGTAAGGTCTTGCGCCTTGCGCTTCTGCTCTTTTTTTGCTTTTGTTTTTTAAACGGTTACAGGTCGCCGAGGAGATATCGGCAGTTCAGCACCTTCTCAAAAAGATCGGTGCGGGTATAGAAGTAGTGGTTGGTGGCCTCAAAGCCGAGGGTCGGGTTGTGTGCCACCAGGGAAGCCTCACGGATCGCGAGGGTCTCCTCCTCGCGGATGAGGGCAGAGAGGTCGGCACCGCTCTCTCGCTCCATGATATAGCGGATGTGGTTGCGTGCCGAGGCAAAGTGCAGATAGGCCGATTCGGCACAGTCAAGGAGCAGGCGGTCGGTGGGGGTTAGCGGCTTCCCCTCATAAGCCGCCTGTAAAAGGGCAAGCCCCCGCTCCCAGCCGTCTGCCAGCTTGTCAAACTGCCGCAAAAAGAGCGCCTTCGGGTAGCCGTTTGAGGCACGCTCAATGTCGTCATAGACCGGGCCGACCATGCAGGAGTGCCAGCCTGTCGGCTCGGACCACAGGGGGAGGGCAGGGCCGATATGTTGCGGGCCGTGATACATCATATGGATGGAAAACGGCAGCTCGTCAAAGGCGGCATCCAGGGCATCGAGGGCTTTCAGGAGGGCCCCCTCTTCGGCTGTCGGAAGGAGGCGGGCGATCAGCTCCTCATAGGCGGGGATCTCCTCGCCCGCGCGGGTCATCTCGGCAAAGAGACGGAGGACGGGAGAGGGGAAGCCTCCCATCGTCCAGGTCAGCCCCACGCTGTCGGGCGCGACCTTTTCGCAAAGATCGCGGATGGCGGTGTAAAAATGACGGAAGACAGGGATATACGGCACATTGGAAAGCTCCCAGCTGTTGCCAAGCTGGATCTTGGCGCTCACCCGCTTTCCGGCCGCCCTCACCGCACGGAAGAAGTCCAGCGTGACCTCGGAAGGACCGGGGATCGAGATGGAATAGTCATGCACCTCGACCTCGGTATCCTCGAATTTTTTCTTTTTTCGATGCTCGCTGACCGCACCGACGGCCACCTCGGGCGGCAGGAACGTGACCGTTTCATGCTTGATCTCGGCGCCATTGGGGCTGCGGGTATCCCAGGCCCAGCTGGCGGCTGTGACCGTCACATTCGGATCGGCGGCGATCGCCCCCTCATAGATCATGCGCACAGCGGTGGAATAGATCTCGCTCGGGCGGCGGTGGATGCAGCGGGGGCAGGTGGTATTGCCCGCCGCACGGTGGCTGTAGCAGTTGGTGTGGTTCTCCGAGGCGGTGGTGACCGAGTATCCGCCGATGCCGGGGGCAAGCTCGGTAAGACGCTTGACGGCATCCCGCAAATAGTCCTGTCCCTCCTCGGTCGAGAGACAGACGACGGCGTAGCCCGGGTGTGTGACGTCACCGCGCAGCTCGGGATGGTCAAGGAAGGCGTGGTCGGGCAGCTCGCGCGGCTCGTTCAGGTAGAGGTAGAGCTTCAGCCCGTATTTTTTCAGTCGGGCGATGACCTTGTTGAGCCCGCGGATGCGCCTCTCCCATCCCACCGAAAGCTCGGGCGCGTAGCGACAGGGGACGAGGGCGTAGAGCACCGCCTGGCAGGTAAGCCCACCGATGCCGAGGGCGGCATAGGCAAGGAGCAGGTCCTCCGGGAAGGAGACCTCGATCAGATCCTCCTCATAAAAGGTATCGCCATAGAGGGCGGGGTAGGACAAAAGGGTTGCCGAGCGGAAGCGGGATTCGCCTCCGATCGGGGGATACGCCTTGACCGCATCGCGATAGAGGGGGAAGAAGTCAAAGGGGGCGGCCTGCCGCTCCGGCAGGCGGGCATACAGCTCCTTTGTCACACGGCAAATGGCGGCCGTCTTGCGCTCGGCCTCGGCATCCAGGGGGGTGACGGTCAGCGTGGGGACGTCCGGCTTTTTTCTCCCGAGCTTGACATCCAGGAAGTCATCCTCATGCAGGATAAAGGCGAGATGATCCTCCTCCCAGTCAAGAAGCGTACAGAGCTGGGGATAGGTCAGAAGATGCCAGTTCGCACGGATCAGCGTGACGTAGCCGCGCGTCAGCCACAGCCCCTCGTTTGCCGTACTCTCACCGAGTCCCATGTCGGCCGCCATACGGCACACCGTCTCCTCATCGGCAGAAAGGACGCGGGCAAGGCGCGCAGGGGAGAGCATCTCCCAGTTGCGGTAGATAAAGCACTGTGCCAACGTGGGGAACCAGTCGTAGCGCAGGGGGCTCATATTTTCAAAATAGGGGGGTAAGGTCGCCATAGTCTGCCTCCTTATGCACGGCCGCGCTGTGCGCGGACGATCGCCTCAAAGCTGTCAACGTATTCCGTGACCCATGCCTTGCCGATCTCGGCGCTCATCTCGCGGGAGGACTCGGCAAACCAGTCGTCAGCCTCGCCAAGCCGCTCGGGCTTGATCGAGCCGGGATAGAGATGCTCAAGGATCGAGCATTCGAATTTTCCTGCGTGGTCTCCGGCATTGCCGTACTGCGTCATCATATTCGGCACCATGCCGCGCCCCGTTATCGTACGCACCCAGTTCCAGGGGTTGTCCTCCGCCGACAGCTGGTCGTAAAAGCCTGCGTTCTCCCGTTTGCCCCACCAGCCGTAGCCGGCGGTCTCCTCCAAATACTCGAAGATCAGCTTTCGCGCCGCCTTTTTGCAGGCCAGCTCCATCGGGTTTTCGTCCTCGGTCTGATGGCAGATCACCATAAAAATATTGCGGTTGAGCCCCGCACGGAAAAGCGATTTCAAAATGCAGTACACGTTTGCCTCCAGCGTGTCGCAGTCTACGTGGATGCTTCCCGCCTCCGGCCCTGCCACGGCATAGCTGGCCACCCCGTAATAGATGGGGGGCAGGACGACAGAATCGATCCTTTCCGCAAGGCGGTCAACGACCCCCATAGCCACCAGGGTATCACAGCCGAAGGGACAGATCGACGAGTGATATTCCATCGTGCCGATGGGAATCAGGATCGGCCAGCGCTCCTCCTTGGCCTGCGCCAGCTCGCGCGGGTAGGTGTGTGCCATATAAATACTGCTCATGGTATGCCTCCTTGATAATGGGTTGACATTTTCATTATATCGCGTTACAATAGGCTTGTGTAGGGAAGATAGAAGCATTTATATGGAAAAAAGAAGCTAAGATAATCAATACACAGAGGTGGGGTATGCAGGACAGCTATCTGAAAAACGTGAATATCACCGTAACCGACGGCGGATATTTCAGGCCGGACGAGGGGATGGAGTGGCGCCTGCAGACGCACGCCGCAGGGATCTGCAAGCTGTATTATATCAAGGAGGGCGCCTGCAGGATCACGATCGAGGGACACCCCTATGAGGGGCGGCCCGGTGCGCTTTTCTTTATCCCTGCCGGTACGCGCCACAGCTATGAGATCCTGCGGCGGCCGTTTGCTAAGTACTGGATGCATATCACGATCACGCCCGAGGGGGATTTTCTGCTCGGGGATCGGCCGCAGCATCTCGTCTATCCGAGTGCGGCCGATCTTGACACGGCCTTTTGCCAATTTTGCGAGATGTACGGCCAAAAAAGCATGGCCGACCTTTTGGGCGTCCGTGCGGCGGCCTTTCGGGTTCTTTCGCTCTATCTCCGCGCGGCAAGCCCGGGCTTTGCGGCGGCCGAGCCGAGGGGGCGGCTTGGGGCTGTCCTGCGTGCGATGGAAAACCGCCTGTCCGTCCCGCCGAAAAACAGTGAGCTTGCCGAGATCGCGCATATGCACCCCACGCATTTTATCCGATATTTCAAGGCGCAAACGGGTGATACGCCCCAGGGGTATCTTTTAAAGCTGAGGATGGAGCGGGCAGGCGAGCTTTTGCGCACAAGCCGTCTGAACGTCTCTGAGATCGCCGAGCGGCTCGGCTATTACGATGGAATGTATTTTTCCAAGGTCTTCAAGCGCTATCACGCCGTCTCCCCCGGGGAATACCGCAGGCTGTACGGCGGATAAAGCAATGCCGCTCTCCGCAGTGCTTGCCCCCCGCGACGGCAGGTAGCGCACGGGTCGACCGCAAAGGCCGCCCCCCTCTCCGCCCCCGTTGCAAAAAAAGAGAGAACAAATAAGACTCATTTGAACTAGAAAAATGTTCAATTGGGTCTTATTTTTTCGATATAGCTTTTAAATTTCAACCATTGACATCGTATAGAAA
>JAGBZZ010000270.1 GCA_017652965.1 Clostridia bacterium
AAGGATAAGAAATCCTCGATCGCACGGATGTGCGAGGTGCTGGAGGAGCGCGGCATCGGAAAGGCCGGTGTGCAGTACAAGATGAAGGACTGGGCCTTCAACCGTCAGCGCTATTGGGGTGAGCCTATCCCGATCGTGCATTGCCCGACCTGCGGCATGGTGCCCGTCCCGTACGATCAGCTGCCCCTGCGCTTGCCCGCCGTTGAGAACTTTGAGCCCGGCGAGGGTGGCGAATCTCCGCTTGCCAAGATCGAAAGCTTTGTGCGTTGCACCTGTCCGAGGTGCGGTGCCCCCGCCCGCCGCGAGACCGACACCATGCCCCAGTGGGCAGGCTCGTCCTGGTACTTCCTGCGGTATATCGATCCCCTGAACAAGGACGTGCTTGCCGACCCCGAAAAGCTTGCCTACTGGCTGCCGGTAGACTGGTACAACGGCGGTATGGAGCACGTCACCCGTCACATGATCTATTCCCGCTTCTGGCATAGCTTCCTTTACGATATCGGCGCCGTGCCGACCAAGGAGCCGTACGCCAAGCGCACGGCGCAGGGTCTGATCCTCGGGCCGGACGGTGACAAGATGTCCAAGTCCAAGGGCAACGTTGTTGACCCCTTGGATATCGTCAACGAGTTTGGTGCAGACGTCCTGCGTACCTACGTCCTCTTTATGGGTGACTACGCCTCGGCCGCACCGTGGAACGAGAACTCGGTGCGCGGCTGCCGCCGCTTCCTTGACCGTGTGGCCGACCTTTACGAGATGGCCAAGGGCACGGGCAGCACCCCCGCCCTGGAGAGCGCCTTCCATAAGACCATCAAGAAGGTGACCCTCGACTTTGAGGACATGAAGTTCAACACCGCCATCGCCGCGATGATGGAGCTGCTCAACAAGATCCACGAGGTCGGCACGCTGACGCGTGACGAGCTTGTTGCCTTTATCTCGATCCTTTGCCCCGTTGCCCCCCACCTGTGTGAGGAGCTGTACGAGAAGATGGGTAACACCGATCTTCTGGCACTTGCCCCGTGGCCGACCTATGACGAGGCCAAGACGGTAGATGCCACGGTGGAGGTTGCCGTGCAGATCTCGGGTAAGGTGCGTGACGTGGTTACCCTGCCCCTGAACTGCGACAAGGATGCCGCCCTGGCCGCCGCCCGCGCCCTGCCCCGCATTGCCGAGCTGATCGCAGGTAAAACGGTGGTGAAGGAGATCGTCGTGCCGAATAAGATCATCAACATCGTGGTGAAGGGCTAACGTATTTTGGCATAACCGAAAAGGGAAAGAGGTATAGTGTTCTTACACTGTACCTCTTTTTTGCATCTTCGTCATTTGTTTTTCTTTTAGGTTGAAAGCCCCGTGCGAAGGATCTCGCGGAGCAGAAGCCCTGCCCAAGCAAAGGCCCCTGTCCAAGCGGATGCCCCTGCCCAAGCCCGCTACGAAGGATCTCGCGGAGCAGAAATTGTCAGAGGCAAGGCGGAAGGGGACGCCCGCGCCGATGGTGTAGTGACCTACTCCGAGGTGGGGGCGAGCCCCGACAACGAAGCAAGCAAAAAAGCACCCCATGGGGTGCTTTTTTGCGGTCTGGCAATTTATGCCCGCGAGAGCTCGCGGAGCAGAAATTTCGCGAGACAAGGCGCACCGGAGCAGGCGGACGAACGCGTATGGTCATACGCGGAGGTCGCCTGTGGGT
>JAGBZZ010000271.1 GCA_017652965.1 Clostridia bacterium
ACGGTAGAATTTGCACAAACAATTCTCCCCACACTTTCAAAGAGAAACAATATCCTCGTTTGCTTGGCTATCATATCCATGAGCGACATCAGCTTTGGAGAAATGAAAGAAAAATTGAATTTTGAGGAAAACACCTTAAGGTCAGCTCTCGATGAATTGATTGCTATTAACGTTGTAATCGAAAAGAAATCCAAGCATAAATCTTTAGGCTTTACCTATGAAATCAACGAAATGTATCATACTTGTTTGTGTATTCTTTTTGCAACCCTTGAAATGCAACGCTATTCCTTAAAAGGAATTTCATGTTGCATGGGATATGGTGATTATCCTATACAGCTTTAAATTCTCGCCCCGCCTTGTGCGGGGCTTTTATTTGTTTTCTGCGTATGAAAAAGCCATCACGAAACCGTGATGGCTAAATTCAATTTTACCGCTAATTTTGCACGCCTTCGGGGAGGCTTTTTGTTTTTTGACGGTGCAGGTAGCAAACCTCTCCCGTACCGCGCCACCTTTACCCTTCTCTCTCTTTCGGGTCTTTTCTCCCAAAGAAATACAGGGCGATGGCGCACATCACGATCTGAATGACGGTTGAAGTGGGGGTTGCAAGGCCGATGCGGAACAGCGAGACCGGCTCGATGCGGCTGAAGATCCAGGAAAGCGGCAGGCGCAGACAGATCCCGCCAACGATCCCCTGTATCATCACGAAGGTGGTCTTACCCCGACCGTTGAAATATCCGATAAAGCAGAACAAGAAGGCGGTAAAGAGGCAGTCGATGGCGTACGCCTTCAGATACTCGGCCGCGGGGGCAATGATGGCCGCATCCTTGGCAAACACGCCCGCCAACAGATTCCCGTGGAAGAAGGTGATATACCCCATGACCACACCGGCGGCCAGAGAGAGGGCGATGCCGCAAAGCAAGGCCTTTTTGGCACGTTGCGGCTTCCCTGCACCGATGTTCTGTGCGACGAAGGCCGACATAGACTGCATAAACGACGACGGCAGAAGCATGATAAAGGCACAAACCTTTTCCGCAATGCCGATCCCTGCCGACTCATTGAGGCCGAGGTCGTTTACAATGGCATGAATGACAAGGAAGGAAACGCTGACCAGAAGATCCTGCAGTGAAATGGGCGCACCAAGCTTCAGTATACGTTTGATGTGCGCGCCGTTTGGCCGCAGATGCTTCCACGTAAAATGAAAGGGCAGCTCCCGCCTGCGGATGATACAAAGCGAGATCAAAACACTCATCGCCTGTGCAAACACCGTGGCAAGGGCGGCGCCAACCGCCCCCATGTGAAAGACCGCCACAAGAAGCAGGTCACCGAGGATATTCAAAGCGCAGGCAATCGCAACCGTGATAAGCGGTATTTTGGAGTCTCCGATCCCTCTGAAAATACTGCCCACAAGGTTATACGCCACAATGAAGATCGTCCCCGCCGAGCAGATGACAAGATACTTCACGGTATCGTCAAAGGCCTCGGCAGGCGCGTGCATGATGCCGGCAAGCGGAGAGGCTGCGGCGATCATAACGGCGGAAAGCAGAAGCGAGGTGCCCGCAAACAGCACAATGCCGCTTCCGATGATCCTGCCGGCCTCCTCGCGCATTCCCGCGCCGATACGTTCTCCCACAAAGACCGTCAGCCCCATAGCAAGCCCCGTGATCACCACAGTCAGCGTATGCATGATCTGACTGCCGGTAGAAACGGCCGATACGTAGACGTCTGCCTTTTCGCCGCCGAACTGCCCGACGATCAAAAGATCCACCGCGCCGTAGGTAGCCTGCAGAAGGAGGGCAAGCAGAACGGGGAGGGCAAAGCGGATCAAGGGGGAAAATATCTTACCCTCTGTAAAATTTTGTGTTGATTTCATATTGACTCCTCACAGAATACGGATCCACCCGCACATTACAGGTGGATCCGTATACCTTTTAAAACACTTCCGCCAGATGAAGCTTGACACCGCGTGCGGCAAGCTCACGCTGAAGGGCGGCAATATCCAAAGTATCCAAGTCATCGGTCATGGCCGCGGCAACACCGGCGGCCTCGCCCGTCACGGCGCAGTCGGGAATCACGCGGGTGATATCCCACATATTATCGGCCACCGAAATGCATCGGCCTGCCGCCAGAAGATTTTTCACTTCCCTGCCGCGCAGAGTGCCAAACGGGATCTCGAACACAGGCCCGCGTGCGCGCCAGTCGGACACCATACCGATCGAATCGTCAAAGTGCTTTTTGACCTCCGCCTCATCAAGGGTATAAAGCCCGTCCAGGCGGCGTGTCATACGGAACTGCGGGGTGGTGGCAATGGTCGTCGGTACAAGGTCTGTTTCCCCGGCGGCACGGCGTGTAAGAACGTCGGCCTCGATGGCCGCGTGCGAATCCATCATAAAGCTTGTCACGCCCTCAACGCTTGTCCCGTCATACCCCGATTTCCCGATAGGCCCTGTCAGAAGGGCGGGGTTTTTGCGGATGGCAGACGGCGCATAGCCGTACATCTTCAGCTTATATTCGCCGCCCGAAAAATAGTAATACCAGCCGGAAAGGGCGTTGTCATAGCCATGGAGAGCCGTTTTGGCACTCGACAGATGACAGATATCGGCATCTCCCGTGGCATCCACCACGCAACGTGAAACCGCGATAGCCTCACGGCCGGATTTGCTTTCGATCACAACGTGGTCGATCCTTCCCTCTCGCTCGGTCACCGCCACGGCGGTCGCACCGTAAAGGATCTTGACCCCAGCATCGCGGAGAACGCGCCCACAGCTGATGGCAAAAAGCTGGGCGTTGAACTGCACCTCATAGCGCAGCTTGCACTTTTCTTCCTTTGTCCCGTTTTCTAACCAAGGGGTAGGATAGCGCGCCTCGGCACCGTGCTCCATAGAAAGACGCAAAAGCTCCTCCGCAAGGCCAAACGAGACCTGCGTCCCCTCCCCGTCACAGAGAGGGAGATATATCGTCACAAGCCCTGCCGTAGCAAGACCGCCAAGCATAAATCCACGCTCCAGCAAAGTCACGCTGACACCCGAACGCGCCGCGGCAAGCGCGGCGGCGATCCCGGCGATCCCACCGCCGGCGACAAGGACGTCGGTCGTATATGCAACAGGGGTTACACGGCTTTCCTTTACCGTATCCATCTTAAACCTCCAAGTGATCCGATTAACAATTACGCGACTACATATGATTATAGCACGCCCGGCGACAAAACGCAAGCGCTTTCGTTAAAATAACAACCCTCTCGGCGCGCAGGGCGCCAAAAGGGCGCCCCCCGACGCGCGGGTGGCACGCGGGCTATATTTTCTTATTGACAAATACGCCTTTATTTGCTAAAATCATAGAGGCTTTTCTTATGTATTTGCGTTTGGAGGAACTTCATGAAACCTATCTCCCGCACCAACGAGTGCCTTTGGCTTTTTGGCATCATTCTCGTCGCCCTCGGCGTTTCTATCTGCAGCAAGGCCGATCTTGGCGTTTCCATGATCGCCGCCCCCGCCTTTATTGTCCATGAAGCGCTCATCACCCTGCTCCCCGGGATCTCCGTCGGAGTGACCGAATATATCATACAGGGGCTTTTGCTTATTCTCCTTTGCCTTATCGTGCGTCGGTTTGATTGGCGATATCTTCTCGCCTTCGCGGTAGCTGTGCTGTACGGGTATACGCTTGATCTCTTCCTTTGGATCCTTGGCGGCGTAACCTTTCAGGCGGTGTGGCTGCGTTGGGTCATGCTGATCGTGGGGGATACCGTGACGGCCCTTGGGGTGGCCTGCTTCTTCCGTACTTATATGCCCCTGCAGGTCTATGAGCTCTTCGTGGCCGAGATTTCCCTGCGCTTCGGGTTTGCCATTACCAAGGTGAAGCTCTCCTTTGATATGACCCTGCTTGCCCTTTCCCTGCTTTTGGCCTTTACCCTCTTTGGGGACGTAACATCCTTCCCGTGGGGAAAGATCGGCACGACCTGCTTTCACAGCATCGGCCTCGGCACTCTGGTCACCACCCTGATCAACTCTCCCATCATCGCCTTGGCAGGCAGGCTTCTCGACCGCATTTTCGAGCCTACCC
Source organism: Clostridia bacterium (assembly GCA_017652965.1). Next base: position 4,057 of record JAGBZZ010000271.1, read on the forward strand.
CCCTCTTTCCGCGTTTGGAGGGCATTTTAAAGCGCACGTAATGCATATCTGCTCCCCTTTCGGGCATACTGTAAGCAAAACCGTAAGGGAGGATCTATCATGGCAGAACAGGATACCGTCAAGCTTTTGCGCGAATGCGATGCGGGGATCAAGATGGGGGTCGCCTCCATCGGTGACGTATTGCCGTATGTCAAGCAGGAGGCCTTCAAGCAGGCTTTGCTGACCTGCAAGCATGCGCATGAGGAGCTTGGCCTGGAGGCAGACAAGCTTCTTTCCGAGTATCACGACGAGGGAAAGGAGCCAAACCCGATCGCCAAGGGGATGTCGTGGGTCAAGACCAATATGAAGCTTGGTATGCACGAAAGCGACAAGACGGTGGCAGACCTTATCACCGACGGATGCGATATGGGGGTAAAGTCGCTTTCCCGCTATCTCAACCAATACCCGGCGGCAGAGGAAAGAGCCAAGGATCTGGCCAACCGTCTTATCCGGCTTGAGGAACAGCTTGGGGTAGATATCCGCGCCTATCTGTAAGCACACACCGTAAATATCGGCACCACAAAAGAGAGGACAGTTCGGCATTTCACCGATCTATCCTCTCTTTTCTTATTCCTCAGCGAGGGTATCAAACTGTGCAAGGTAGAGTGCGCGGTAGAAGCTATCCTGCGATACCAGCTCATCGTGTGTACCCATCTCCACAATGCGGCCATCCCGCATGACAAGGATGACGTCGGCATTTTGTATGGTGGAAAGGCGATGCGCGATCACAAACGAGGTGCGCCCCTGCATCAGGGTCTGCATGGCATCGTGGATCTCAAGCTCTGTCGTGGTATCCACGTTAGAGGTTGCCTCGTCCAAGATCAGCATCGGGGCATCGGTGAGCATGGCACGGGCGATGGTAAGCAGCTGACGCTGTCCCTTGGAGATCCCCGCGCCGTTATCGGTCAAAACCGTATCGTACCCTTCCGGCAGGGTCATGATGTAGGAATGGATGTGTGCCGCGCGCGCCGCGGCCTCGACCTCCTGCCTTGTGGCGGAGGGGCGCCCGTAGGCGATATTCTCATACACCGTCCCACGGAAGAGGAAGGGATCCTGAAGCACCATGGCAAAGGCGCGGCGAAGGTCATCGCGGCGCAGGGTGCGGATATCCCGTCCATCCAGCGTGATCACGCCCGAGCCGATATCGTAAAAGCGCATCAGTAGGTTGATAAGCGTGGTCTTCCCTGCTCCCGTAGGGCCTACGATGGCCACCAGTGAGCCCGGGGTGGCGTGCAGGTCAAGCCCCTTGATGATAGGCGTCCCCTCAACGTAGGAAAACGCCACGTCCGAGAAGGAGACCTCCCCGCGCACGGCATCCACAGCCGCTGCATCTTCGGCATCCGGGGGCTCGGGCTCGGCATCGATCAGGGCAAAGACACGCTCGGCTGCGGCCACGGCGCTTTGCAGCTCGGCTACGATATTGGCGACCTCGTTGATCGGCCCCGAGAACTTACGGGAATACTGCACGAAGGCGGCAAGATCACCAAGGCGGATACCGCCGCGGAGATACAAAAGCGCACCCATCACCGAAACGAGGGCAAGAGATACGTTGTTGATCGCCATGACCGAGGGGCCCGTGACGGTTCCGTTGGCCTCCGTCCGCGTATAGGCCTCCACCGCCTCGGTATTTTTCCTGTCAAAGGCGGCAAGGACTGCCTCCTCACGCCCATAGGCGCGGATGGTCTTTTGCCCTGCCAGCATCTCCTCTACAAAGCCGTTCAGCTCACCAAGCTTTTTACTGCGATGGCGGAACATCGGGCGGACGCGGCCGGCCATCCAGCGGGTAAACCATACGGTAAAGGGGATGGTGACGGCAAAGATCAGGACAAGGATCGGGGCGATGGTCAGCATCATGACAAGCGAGACAAGCACTGTCACGGCGCTTTGCACGATCTGCACGAAATCCGAGGATAAGGATTGATTGACGGTTTCCACGTCATAGGTAATGACACTGACGATATCCCCGCCCGAGCGACTGTCGAAGTACGAAACGGGAAGCGTGGTCAGCTTTTCAAAGACGTCATGCCGCATCCTGCGTGCCACGTGGCGCGAAAGGCGGATCATGACCACGCGCAAAAGGTAGGTAAGCACGGCCGAGGCCAAATAGCATCCCAGCATCCATAGGACAAGCACAAGGATACGGTCAAGCGGAATATTGCCGGGGCCGGCCTCGATCAGATTGATCGCCTCGCCGGATAGCTTTGGCCCGTAAAGCGCCAGTGCCCCCGCCCCCACGCTTAAAAGCATGGAGAGAAGCAAAAGTGCCTTGTGATAGCCAAGATAGCGCCAAAGCCGTGCCAGAACACGCAGGCGAAGTGTGGAGGTTTGTTTTTTCACGGCGCGCCTCCTTCCGTGGCCTGCATCTGAATGTCGGCCACCGTGCGGTAAAGGGGACAGGTACGCATCAGCTCGTCATGTGTGCCGTAGCCGACGGCGCGGCCGCCATCCAGCACCAGGATGGCATCGGCATGCGCGATCGAGCTTACCCGTTGCGCCACGATCAGCTTTGTTACGTCCGGATACTCCTCAGACAGTGCACGGCGGAAGGCCGCATCGGTGGCATAATCGAGTGCCGAGGAGGCATCGTCGAGAAGCAGGATCTCGGGGTTGCCGGCAAGCGCACGCGAGATGAGCAGGCGTTGCCGCTGGCCGCCCGAGATATCGTTGCCGCGAGAAACGACCGCGCCGTCATAGCCCCCCTCTCGCCGTTCGATATACTCGGCGGCATGTGCCACGGCGGCGGCCTTCAGGATATCGGCCTCCGGAATCTCCCGAAAGAAGGAAATGGCCTCACGCAGGGTACCTGCGGCCACAAAATCATGCTGAAACACCACACCGAATTTTCGCGTCAGCTCCTCCCGCGGGACGGTACGGATATCCTGCCCGTCTATCATCACACGGCCACTGTCCGCATCATAGAGACGAAGCAGAAGAGAAAGAACGGTAGACTTCCCGGCACCGGTAGGCCCGAGAATGCCGAGGGTCTGCCCACGGCCAAGCGAAAAGGAGATATCCGAAAGCGTCTGTCCGACCCCGGTGTAGGAAAAGCTTACGTGGGAAAATTCCACGTGTGCCCCACTGCCCTGCTTGCCAAGCTCGGGCGGGCGTACGGTAAGATCCTCGGGCAGCTCCAGAACCTCCGCCACGCGAAGGGCGGCGGCCTGGCCCCTTGCCGCCATGGTAAAGACACGGGTGATCCCCAGCATGGCGTTGAGGATCATTACAAAATACTGCAAAAAGGCCACAATGACCGAGGGCTGGCTCAGATCCATGTTTACAAGCTGCGCCCCGACAAGCACGACAAGCGAAAGCCCGACGTTCAGTATAAGGGTCGTGGCCGGCTGAGAGACGGAGGTCAGCGAGCCTGCCTTGATGTTGATATCCGAAAGGTCGTCATTGACGCAAGCAAAGCGGGTGCGCTCGGTCTCGGCGGCGGCAAAGGCACGCACCACGCGTACCCCTGCGGTGTTTTCCTGCACGACCTGCACCATGCGGTCAAGCTCCTCCTGCTCACGCCGATGAAGCGGCACGCTTTTTTTGGTGACAAGGATCACAACAAGGCAGATAAGCGGCAAAAGCGCAACGGCCACAAGGGCCAGGCGCGCATCCATCAGAAGCATCATCACAAGACCGCCGAGGAGCAGGATGGGCGCACGTACCCCCATCCGCTGGCCGCGAGCCAGGAACTGATTGATGTGATAGGTGTCGCTGGTGAGGCGCGCCTCGGCCGACGGAAGCGTCAGCGCGTCCATCTGTGCGGAGGAGAGCGAATTCAGCTTTTCGTAAAGATCGTGCCGAAGGCGGAGGGTGATCTGCCCCGAGCTTTTTGCCGTCATACGGTTGGCAAGGATATTAAGGGCAAGGCAAAGAAAGGCCGCAACCAGCATCGCACTGCCGTACAAAACGATCAGCGGTGCTTTCCCGGATTCAATGCCCACCCCCAGCACAAGCTCCATAAAATACGGAATAAACAGCTCGGCTACCGCACCAAGAAGCTTGATGAGCATGGTAAACGCAATATACCCGTAAAAGGGGCGTACATAGGAGGCTAAACGTCCCACCTTATCTCTCCTTTCTGAAGCTCGGTAAGGGGATCAGATTGCGCGTTTCCGAAAAGTAGAGGGCATAGCCCTCCTTCTCTGCCTGACGGCGATCGGCCATCCGGATACTGATAAACAGGAACATAGCAGTATTAACGGCGGCGCCGAGGCAAAGCGGCCACATAAGGGCAGGCAACAGGGAAAGCGAGGCAAGCGCGATGCCCCACCACATCAGGATCTCACCGAGGTAGTTAGGATGCCGTGCATACCGCCAAAGCCCCACACGGATAAAGCCGCCGCGGCCGCTTTTGCGGAAGGCCTGCATCTGCACGTCCGAAACCGTTTGCAGGGTGATGGCAAAAAGCGAAAGGATGACCCCAAGCACGGTAAGGGCATTGCCCGCACCGCCGTCAAAAAGCGCATAGACGACAGGCAGGATGCAGGCGTATACCACGAGGGTGGGAAACATATGGATCCCCAAAAGGCTCACAAGCCAGAAGGCCTTGCCCGTCCTTTTGCGGAGCATACGGTACCGCCAGTCCTCATGCGTAAGACCGCCGAAGGTATACGCCCAATTGGCAGTCAGGCGAATGCCCCAAAGCCAGATGACCAGCAAAAGGAGGACGTCCCAGATGGAGGGCCGCCCAAGCCCCACGGCGAACGCAGTGAGGATCACGGGGGGCTGGACACTCCAGTAAGGGTCATAGGCAGAGGCATTGCCGAAAAGAAGACCGACAAGATAGACAAGCACGGTGGCGGCGGCATCGGCGATCAAGAGGGCGGAATAAAGCGGCATCTGCCCACAGGCAAAAAAGACTGTCACCCCAAAGAGGGCCGCCGCCACGTAGGTCAGTGCAAGGATCGCATAGCTTCCCCCGCGATGAGAGATGCGTATCATGCGTCTGCCCGCTTGGCCACAAACGTGCCCTGGTATTCACCAAGGAAATTCTCGGCAAAGCGCATACACTGCACCGTTACGTACTCGTCACGGAAGGCAAAGGTGATGGTGAGGTTACCGAAGTAGCGGTCGATGATCTGCACGCGCAGGTGCATCACCTTCTCCTCTCCAAAGGCGGCCGAGGCGGCACAGCGATAGCGGAAGCCGTTGGTCGTTACCGTTCCGCCGTTTCCGTCCGAATAGCCGAACTGCGGGAAATAGTCATACACGTTTTTACCGAGGCCAAACGGTAGGACCTTGTCGCCCTGGGCGTTGGTATAACGGAATTCCCCCGTCCCATCCTCGGCAAAATGCAGGGAGAATTTTGAAATGCCGGTGGGGTTCTGATTGGCGATATAGGTCACGCCGTTCAGCTGCTCGATAAACGGCGAGGTCGGCTCACCGTACGCAGTGGCAAGATCCAGCTTACCGCAAAGCGCTTCCAGCGCGCGGCATCCCTCGGGGTTAGGGGCAAGCTCGCCCTCCACCGCAGGGCGGACGATATAATCGAAGAATCCGTTGATGATCATAGCACCTGCCGCGGCGTTCCCCTGGTTATCGGCCGTGCAGACGAAGACCATATCGGTTTCGGGCACGCAGATGGTGAACTGACAGCCCATGCCGTTGAAGCCGTAGCCCTGCTCATAGATCCAGATCTGGTAGCCGTAGCCATGGGAGGTGTGTCCCGCAAAGCCGAGACGGAAGTTATCGGTCTTGCGAGAGGTGGCCTCCTTGATATAGGCCTCGTTCATCAGGCGCTTACCGTCCCACACGCCGCCCTTCATCAGAAAACGGGCAAAGGAAAGCATATCGCGAGAGGTGCAGACCAGGGCGGAATCCCCCCAGGAGGCACCGTTTCTCGTCTTCAGGATCTCGGCCGTTTTGAAGGTGCCGAGATGACGGAAGATGCGCTCGTTAAGAAAATCGAACAGCGACTTGCCGGAAAGCTTTTCTACCAGCGAGGAAAGCACCTGTGAGCCTGCACTGTCATACACCCAAAGCGTGCCCGAGGGGCGCAGGGGATTCACGTCGTTAAGATAGCTGTGGGTACGGTCGGGGTCGGGAGAGGAAAACCAGTTGACCCCGCCGCCCGTGGTGCGCATCATCAGCATCTCACGGATGGTCAGCGCGGCCAGCCACTCGGGCAGCTCTCTTTCGCAAAGCTCCGGGAAATAGGAGGCCATGGTATCGTCAAGCGACAGAAGGCCGTCCTCCACAAGAAGCCCGATGGCGATAGCCACGTAGCTTTTGGTCTGCGAATACATTCTGTGGCAAAAATCCTTGTCAAACGGCTTCCAGTAGGCCTCGCAAAAGAGATCGTCTCCCTTTGACATCAGGACACTGTGCATGACAAGACCGCGCCGCTCCAGATACTCAATATACTCCTGTACACGACAGGAGGCGACACCGGCCTTTTCGGGTGTGATCTTAGCGAACATAGACAAATTCTCCTTAAAAAAGATAAACTTTGACAAATAAAGTGTAGCACATCTCTGCGCGGCAGTCAAGAAAAATATAAAAAAATGCCCGCAAAGCGGGCAATATTATTTGAAAACGCCGGTAAGGAAGATCTCAATCCCCACGAGAATGAGGATCGCCCCGCCAAGCACAGAGGCGCGGTGAGAGAGTCCACCCCCGAAGCGGCGGCCGAGATAAAGGCCGAAAAGACAGACAAAAAGCGTCACAATACCGATGATCACCGCCTCGGTAAGGACGGGTATAAGCGGCAAGGACGCAACAGTCAGCCCCACCGACAAGGCATCCACCGACGTTGCGACCCCTTGCAGAAGGAGCGCCGCAATTCCCGCACCCGCCACCGCCCCGGTATGCTGTGCGCCACCAAGGATCATCCTGCCGCCGATCACCGAAAGGAGCAGAAGCGAGACCCAGGGAACAAGGGGCAGGAGAAAGGTAATGTGCCCGACAAGCGTATGCACCGCAACCCAACCGACAAGCGGCATGATAAGCTGAAAGGCGGCAAACACCCCCGCGGTGGCCAGCTGCCTATGCCGGCGCATGTGCGGATCGGCAAGGCCGTTGGCAAGCGAGACAGAAAAAGCATCCATGGAAAGCCCCACACCGAAAAGGAGGCTATTGGCATAAAACAAAGCACCGGGCATGCAAAAACTCCGTTTTCTTTTTGCCCCCCTGCCGCAAAAACGGCAAAAGGGCGGAACCGCGGCTCAAAGAAATATGAACCGTTTTGTTTACAATAGATGCAAAAAACCCAGGTTTTATGCCTTATTTGTTTGTTTTTTAGTTCTTTTTTCCGCCTTCGGCCTCCGCTGAAGACGAGGACTCGCCAAGGCCGATGCCAAGGTCATTGCCCAGCACCGCCCCGCGGAAAACGGCACCCGAGCCAAAGCGACCGCGGATATCATCCACCGCAAACTCCAGCCGCTCACGTCTTTCGTGGCGGCGGTCGCGCTCGTCATCAAAAAGCCCTAACTGCTCACCCGCATCCCCCGAAACCAGGTTCATAGCCGTAACCGTCAGCATACGGATCGGCTTCCCCGCCCCCCATTCGGAAAAGGCGATCGCGGTAGCAACCTCGGCAATCTCACGCCCGACGGCCGTAGGGGGATCTATCCCCTTTTGCCGGCTTATACTGCGCAGGGCGGGATCCTTGACGGTCAGCGATACCGTCGAGGCACGCAGGCCGCGGCGGCGCAACCGCTCACCGATCTCCTCCGAAAGCACACCGATCCCCAGGCGGATCTCGTCCGCAGTGGCGATATCACGGCGGAAGGTCATGCCGTTGCCCACGCTTTTTACCTCGCTTGCCTCCTCGGGGGGGATCACGGGGCTCCTGTCCTCTCCCCTGGCCGCAAGCCCAAGATGCTCACCGGCCTTCCCAAGGCGTGAGACCAGAAAGGCGGGCGAGGCCGCCGCCAGGTCACCGATGGTACGGATGCCGGAGTTGCGCAGGACTGTGGCCGTACGCTCACCGACAAAAAGCATATCCTCCACCGGGAGCGGATAAAGGATCTCCCGATAATTTTCACGCCCGATGTAGGTGATCGCATCCGGCTTTTTGTAATCACTGCCAAGCTTGGCAAAGGTCTTGTTGAAGGAAACACCGATCGACACGGTGATCCCGATCTCCTCCTTTACCGCACGGCGGATACGCTCGGCGATCTGCATTCCATCCCCGAAAAGGACACGGCTACCCGTCACGTCCAACCAGGATTCATCGATGCTGAAGGGCTCATAAAGATCGGTAAAGCGGGCATAGATCTCATTGACGGCACGGGAGATGCGGGCATACTCACCGTGGTGCGGCGGTACGACCACAAGCTGTGGGCACTTTCTCTTGGCCGAATAGACGGTCTCGGCCGTCCGGATGCCGTAGCGCTTGGCCGGCTCGTTTTTTGCCAGCACGATGCCGCGGCGATCCTCCACGCTGCCGCACACGGCCATAGGGCGAGACCAAAGGGAGGGGTCACGCAGACACTCCACCGAGGCAAAAAAGCTATTACAGTCGCAGTGCAGGATAACACGCTCGCTCATGCTTATTCCCCCGCCACCGGCAACGTGAAGGTGAAGGCGCAGGACTGCCCCGCCACGCTTTCCAGCGACATGGTTTCACCGTGGGCGTCCATAATGGTTTTGGAAATATACAAGCCAAGCCCGGCCCCTGTGCGGTCACGCCCGCGGCTCTCATCACTCTTATAAAATCTGTCGAACACGTAAGGGACGTCCTCCTCGGCGATCCCGTCTCCTTCATTATACACCGTGACGGCGATCTTACGTCGCCCCTGCGGTGCAATGGTGATCGTAAGTGCCGCCCCCTCGCGCGCGAACTTGATGGCGTTATCGCAAAGGTTGTAAAGCACCTGGTGGATGGCATCCTTATCCCCGGTTACCAGGATATTGTCTGCCTCTGTCATAAAGGCAACCTCCAAGCGCTTTTCGTCGATCCGCTGTTCATTGGCGATCAGGATCAGGCGTGCCATTTCGCAAATGTCGAAATTTGTAAAGTTGAATTTACGCGAGCCGGATTCCAGACGGGAAAGATCGAGAAGCTCGGTCACAAGGCGGGAAAGACGACGTACCTCCTCGGCGATCACGCCGAGATAATAATCCCTTTTTTCCTCCGGTACGGCGCCGCCCGTGATCCCCTCAATAAAGCCGAGGATGGTCGTCATCGGTGTGCGCAGGTCGTGCGAGACGTTGGAAATAAAGGAGTTACGCATGGTCTCCAGCTGCTCAAGCGATTCGGCCATCTGGTTAAAGGCCTTACCAAGCGTTGCGATCTCATCATTGCCGACAACCGCCACACGCGTATCGAATTTTCCCTTGGAAAAGCTTTTTGTCACGTGGCTCATCTCCCGCAGGGGGCCTGCGATCCGCTCGCAGAAGAGATACAAAACGACAAGCGCGCCAAGGATGATCCAAAGGCTTGTCAGAAGCACGGTGCTGATCAGCGGTTGGGTCATACCGCCGAAGCTTTCCATGGTGGAATACGCAACAAGATAGCCAAGCGGCTCACCGCTCTCGGCCTCCAGGACGTACACGCAGTAGGGGTAGCGCTTCTCTGCATCCGAAAAGGTTGCAGACGGATAGATCTGCCCCTCGTCCTCTGCCGCCGCCAGGATCTCAGCCGGGAGGAGCATGCCCACGTGGGCAGGGGGGGTATCGGTGCCATCCTCCGAGATCACGACCCGCCCCTCGGTATCACAGAACAGAAGCACGGTTTCCTCGGTATTGGAAAGGTAGACACGAAAAATAGCGCTGTACCACCCGATCGCGTCGGGGTCGACACCTTCGCCCTCCTCGGAAAGCAGGATATCCTCTGTCAGGGCGTGCGCCGCTTTGGCGGTGCGCACAAGATCCTTGGCGTACCGCTCCAGCTCATATTCATTGGCAAAATTGGCAAGGATCAGCGAAAGGATCAAGAAGCTGACGGTCAACACCAGGGAGATGGTGATCAGCATCCTTGCAAAAAGACTTCGAAACATTTTCGATACTCCACTTGCATTTTGTGTAATATTATGATATTATTATAAGCGATTATACTTTTAAAGTCAAGTTTGCGCAGAGACAATCTTTGCGTTTTTGACAGAAATGAGGCTCCGCTTGAAACAGAATCTTTCCTTTGTCACCCGTTTTGCCCCCAGCCCGACCGGATACATGCACATCGGTAATCTGCGTACCGCGCTGTATTCCTATCTGATCGCCCGTCACGGTGGCGGCCGTTTTATCCTTCGCATTGAGGATACCGACCGTGAGCGGCTTGTGGAGGGTGCGACCGACGTTATTCTCAAGACCCTGGCCGACACCGGCCTTCATTACGATGAGGGGCCGATCGTAGGCGGGGAGCATGGCCCTTACGTCCAAAGCGAACGGCGGGGCATCTACAAGCAATATGCGGAGGAGCTGGTGGCGCGCGGTGCCGCCTATTACTGCTTCTGCACCAAGGAGCGCCTGGATCGCCTGCATGAGGAGGATGAAAACGGTGGCTACGACCGCCACTGCCGCAATCTCTCCGCCGAGGAGGTAGAGGCCAATCTGAAGGCGGGGATCCCCTACGTGATCCGCCAGAAGATGCCCACCGAGGGCACCACCTCCTATCTGGATGAGGTCTTTGGCGAGATCTCCACCGACAATGCCGAGCTGCAGGATCAGATCCTTCTGAAGGCGGACGGCTACCCCACCTACAACTTTGCCCACGTGGTGGACGACTATCTGATGGGTGTGACCCACGTAGTGCGTGGCAGCGAGTATCTCACCTCGACCCCCAAGTACGTTCTCCTCTACGATGCCTTTGGCTGGGAAAGACCGCATTACGTCCACCTGCCTCTTCTGATGG
>JAGBZZ010000272.1 GCA_017652965.1 Clostridia bacterium
ATACATATGCCTTGGGTCATTATGTAACCGCTAAATATTGGCATTGCTGTGAGCGCGAGGGCTTGCACCTCACTATCTCGGATACGGGATGGGGTAAATCTGTTTGGGGTAAGCTTTACGGTCAGTGGCTCTGCGAGGCGGCCAACTTCGTCTATGACTTTGATCGCTTTGATGCAGAAAAGATCCTGCCCCTCTTTAAAAAGTACGGCATCACCACCTTCTGCGCACCGCCCACGATGTACAGAATGCTTATCAAGCAGGATCTTAGCAGATTTGATCTTTCCAGCATAGAGCATGCGTCCACCGCCGGCGAAGCCCTCAACCCCGAGGTCTTCCGCCAGTTTGAAAAGCATACCGGCCTTAAGATCATGGAGGGCTTCGGTCAGTCCGAAAGCACCCTGATCGTCGGTAACCTCTCGGGCGGCAGCTATAAGCTTGGCTCGATGGGTCAGCCCGTCCCGCTTTACGACGTACATCTTCTGAACTCCGAGGGTGAGGAGGTCGCCCGTGGCGAAAGCGGTGAGATCTGCATCAACATCGCAAACGGCCTGCCCTGCGGCCTTGCCTATGCCTATGAGGCAAACCCGGAGGTCACGGCAGAAACCTGGCGTGACGGCTTCTATCATACCGGCGATATCGCCTGGATGGACGAGGACGGCTTCCTTTGGTACGTAGGCCGCGCGGACGACGTGATCAAGTCCTCCGGCTATCGCATCGGGCCGTTTGAGATCGAAAACGTGATCATGGAGCTTCCGTACGTGCTTGAATGCGGCGTTTCGGCCGCCCCGGACGAGATCCGCGGTCAGGTCGTTAAGGCCAGCATCGTGCTTGTCAAGGGCACCGAGGGCACAGACGAGCTGAAGAAGGAGATCCAGAATTACGTCAAGTCCCGCACCGCCCCCTACAAGTACCCCCGTATCGTTGAATTCCGCGAAAGCCTTCCCAAGACGACAAGCGGTAAGATCATCAGAAAGCAGCTGTAAGGGTCGAGATGGATACCAAACGCCTGACCCTGTTTGCAGGGCATTACGGAAGCGGAAAGACCAATATCGCCGTCAATTACGCCCTTCACCTCGCGGATGAGGGAAAAAAGGTGTGCATTGCCGACCTTGATATTGTCAATCCCTATTTCAGAACCAAGGACAGCGCGCGTGAGCTTGCCGAGAGGGGGATCGATCTCATCTCTCCGCAGTACGCCAACACCAACGTGGATCTGCCCGCCCTGCCGGCCGAAAGCTACCGCCTTGTGCGGGATAAGTCGGTATACGGCATCATGGATATCGGCGGGGACGACCGCGGCGCCTATGCGCTTGGCCGCTTTGTACCCTCCATCAAGGAGGAAAACAACTACAGGAGGGCCTTTGTCGTCAACTGCTACCGCCCCCTGACCGAAACGGTCGCCGACACGGTGGAGATCATGCGTGAGATCGAGGCCGCCTGCGGGCTTGCCTTTACCTGCCTTGTCAACAACTCTAACCTCGGGGGGGAGACCACCGCGAGGACGGTTCTCGATTCGCTTGGCTTTGTGGAGGCACTTTCGGCGGCCACCGGGCTTCCGCTTTGGATGCACACGGCCACCGCCGCTGTGGCAAAGGAGCTTACGGGTCTGCCCGTCCTGCCCATGACACTGCAGAAAAAATATTTTGATTTGCCAGGCTGAGCTCCTTAGCCGAGGCAAAACCGAACATAAGGAGGAACGCAAATGAGCAAAGTAACGTTTAACACAGATCTGTGCAAGGGCTGCGGCCTGTGCGTAGGTGCTTGTCCCAAGGGCTGTCTTGCCATTGCTGAGGATAAGCTGAATCAGAAGGGCTATGCCCCGGCCTTCATGCAGGCGCCGGAGAAGTGCATCGGCTGTGCCTTCTGTGCAACGATGTGTCCCGATTGTATCATTACAGTTGAAAAATAAGGAGAACACCATGGCAGAAAGAATTTTAATGAAGGGCAACGAGGCCATCGCGGAAGCCGCGATCCGTGCGGGTTGCCGTCACTACTTCGGATATCCTATCACTCCTCAGACCGAGATCGCCGCCTACATGGCCAAAAAGATGCCCAAGATCGGCGGTGTGTTCCTGCAGGCCGAGAGTGAGGTCGCTTCCATCAATATGGTCTACGGTGCCGCGGCGGCGGGGATGCGTGTCATGACCTCCTCGTCCAGCCCCGGAATTTCGCTGAAGGCGGAAGGCTTGTCCTACCTTGCCGGTTGCGACCTGCCCGCGTTCATCGTGAACGTACAGCGCGGCGGTCCGGGTCTCGGCGGTATTCAG
>JAGBZZ010000273.1 GCA_017652965.1 Clostridia bacterium
CTTCAGCGATGAGATGGACGAGCTGTCCAACCCCGATACGGAGGAAGCCTGACGTGACGCGGGCGCATTCGTTGCGGCGTACGGCCGCCGCCGCCCCCCATGTGGTGTGGAGCGTGCTGTTTATCGTTGCCCCCCTCCTCTTCGTCCTGTATTACGCCTTTACCGATAAGGACGGGGCCTTCTCCTTTACCAACATCCTTGACCTTTTTACGGCTGACTATCTGACCATTTTTCTCCGCTCGCTTTGCTTTGCGGTCATTGCGACCTTTCTCTGCCTTCTGATCGCATATCCGCTTGCCCTGTGCATCTCCCGTATGAAGAAGCACACCCAGGGGATCCTTATCCTGCTTGTGATGCTTCCCATGTGGATGAACCTTCTGATCCGCACCTATTGCTGGATGAACCTTCTGGAGACCAACGGTCTTATCAACACCCTTCTCGGCACCGAGCTTACCATGCTTGGCACAAGCGGGGCGGTCATCCTCGGTATGGTGTACAACTTCCTGCCTTACATGGTACTGCCGATCTGCACTGTGATGCAAAAGATCGACCCCTCGCTTCTTGAGGCGGCGGGCGACCTTGGCTGCAATGGGCTAGTGGCGGTCGGCAAGGTGGTGCTTCCCCTCTCGCTGCCCGGGGTGATCTCGGGTGTGACGATGGTCTTTGTGCCCTCGATCTCCACCTTCTACATCTCGCAGAAGATGGGCGGCGGCAGCTTTGACCTGATCGGCGATACGATCGAGCGGCAGTTTATGGCCAACACCAACTACAACATGGGCGCCGCCCTTTCGCTGGTGCTGATGGTGCTTGTCCTGCTTTCCATGGCGGTCATGAACCGCTTTGGCGATGAGGAGGGGGGTATCGTGGTATGAGCAAAACACTATCCCGGATCTATACGGCGCTGGTGCTTCTCTTTTTGTATGCCCCCATCGCCATTATGGTCTTCTTCTCCTTCAATGCCGGCAACAGCCTTTCTGTCTTTTCCGGCTTTTCGCTGAAATGGTACGGTGAACTTTTTGCCCGTGCCGAGGTCATGGAGGCGCTGAAGAACACGCTTTTGCTGGCCGTGCTTTCCTCGGTGATCGCCACCGTGATCGGTACGGCGGCGGCCGTCGGCATCTCCAAGATGAAGAACCGCTACCTCAAAAGCACCCTGATGTCGGTCTCCAATATCCCGATGATGAACCCGGATATCGTGACCGGTATCTCGCTTGCCCTGCTTTTCACCTTTGTGATGGCGACGCTGGGCCTTTCGAGCGTGTTCGGCTTCTGGACGGTGCTGATCGCCCACGTGACCTTTAATATCCCTTACGTGCTTCTCTCGGTCCTGCCGAAGATCCGCCAGATGGATAAAAGCCTGCCCGAGGCGGCACGCGACCTTGGCTGTACCCCCATCCAGTCCTTCTTCCGTGTAGAGCTGCCCGCCATTATGCCCGGTATCCTTTCGGGCTTTCTGATGGCCTTCACGCTTTCGCTGGACGATTTTGTGATCAGCTATTTCAACACCGAGGATTTCCAGACCCTGCCTATCGTGATCTACGGTATGACAAAGCGTACCGTGACCCCCGATATGTACGCGCTTTCCACCCTCATCTTCGGCACGGTGCTGCTCCTTTTGGTGCTTTCCAACGTGCTGAGCGCGCGCCAGGAGAGCCGTGAGGTGCGGATGCTGCGCAAGCAGAAAAAGGAGGCAAAGAAATGACGAAAAGAATTTTCTCCCTGCTTCTCGCCCTTCTGCTTTTGGCGGTGCCCACCCTCGGGATGACCTCCTGCGGACAGGAGGTCACGCGGCTTTACATCTACAACTGGGGCGAATACATGCCCCTTGGCGCCGACGACTCGGAAAACGTGCTTGAGCTTTTTGAGGCCTACTACTACGAGACCTACGGCGAGCGGGTGGAGGTGATCTACTCCATCTTCTCCTCCAACGAGGAGATGTATGCCAAGCTGAAGAACGGCTCCTCGAAGATCGACCTGATCATCCCCTCGGACTATATGGTGGAGCGCCTGATCGCCGAGGAACGGCTGGCTCCCTTGGATTTTGACAACATCCCGCATTTTTCGAACATCAACGAGCGCTTCCTGTGCCCCGACTATGACACCGAGGGGCTGTATTCCGTCCCCTACACCTACGGTCTTGTAGGGCTTATCTACAACACCGAGATGGTAGACCCCGAGGATTTTGCCGACAAGGCCGACGTCTCGTGGCGGATCCTTTGGGACGAGAAATACAGCGGCAAGCTTTTGAACTTCAACAACTCGCGCGATGCGTTTGGTATCCCGCAGTACATCCTCAGCTATGAAAACGGTCATACGGCCGAGGATGACAACTACATCAACACGGACGACGAAGCACGTTGGCAGGCCGCCCTTGAGATGCTGAAGGCGCAAAAGCCGATCGTGCAGGCCTACGTCATGGACGAGGTCTTCAATAAGATGGAAAGCGGCGCCGCCGCGATGGCCCCCTACTATGCCGGTGACTTTTACACCATGCAGGAGGAGAACGAGGCACTTGACCTTGTGTATCCGAAGGAGGGAACCAACATCTTTGTGGACGCCTTCTGTATTCCGAAGGACACCCCGGCAGACCGTAAGCTGGTAGCCGAGCGTTTTATCGACTTTGCCCTTTCGACCGACCTCACCATTGGAGACGAGGAATACAACGTTGCCAAGGAGATCGCCGAGTATATCTGCTATGCGACCCCGAACGATGCCGTGGCGCTGGACGAGGAGTACGAGTACTTCGAGGACGAGTATCTGTATCCGGATCTTGAGGGCTACAACACCTACTTCTTCCGCAATCTGCCGCGCGACACGCTGGAGTTCTCCAACTCACTGTGGGAAGAGCTGAAGATCGGCGGTGGCGGGGATACCGGTGTGTACATTGTTACTGCCGTGATCCTTGGCGGGCTGGCCGCATACATCGTCTTCGTATACGTAAGACGGAAGCGGCGTGCAAAGTATTATTAACAAAACAATGAAAAAAGCCGCCTGCGGGCGGCTTTTTTGCGTTTGGTATTGCTTTTCCGTACGGTTTTTGCTAAAATAAGGGTGACAACTATGAAACAAGGAGATATTCTTATGTCGAAGATACGCTTTGGGATCGTCGGCCCCGGAAACATTGCCAAAAAGTTTGCCGCCGCCGCCAATAACCTGAAGGAGGACTGCGAGCTGATCGCCGTTGCCTCCTCCCACGATCTGGCGAAGGCCGAGGCCTTTGCCAAGGCCTTCTCCATCCCCCATGCCTTTGGCAGCTATGAGGCGATGGCCGCCTCTTCCCTTGTGGACTGCGTATACATCGCCACCCCCCATCCCTTTCATAAGCCCTGTGCCGAGATCTTTCTCCGTGCCGGCAAGCACGTGCTTTGCGAAAAGCCGATGTGCGTGAACGCCAAGGAGGCGACCGCCCTTGCCGCCTGCGCCCGGGAGCATGGCGTGTTTCTGATGGAGGCCATGTGGACCCGCTTCCTCCCTGCCATTACGGAGGTCATGGCCAAGGTCAAGGCGGGCGAGATCGGCGAGCTTTTGGGGCTTTCGGCAGATTTCTGCTATGCCTCCACCCCTGCCGAGGAAAAGAAGATCTTCCGCAATGATATGGCGGGTGGGGCACTTTTGGACGTTGGCGTATATACCCTGCATCTTGCCGCTATGCTGTTTGGGCTTTCGGTAGAATCCATCTCGGCCGAGGCCAACCTTTTGGACGGTGTGGACGCGCACACCCAGGTAAGCGTCCGCTACACGGGTGGCGGGATCGCCTCGCTTTCCTCTGCGATCGTAGTGCAAAAGCCCGCCACCGCGGTGCTTTACGGCTCGCGCGGGTATATCCGCATCCCGCAGTTCTACGGTGCCTCCGAATACACGGTGGTGCATGGCTCTAAGGAAGAGCGGCATGAGTGCCCCTTCCTTGGGAACGGCTTTGAGGAGGAGATCCTGGAGGTCATCCGCGCGGTACGTGCGGGCGAGACCGAAAGCCCCTCGCATCCCCTCTCGCTTACGATCTCGGTGCTGGAGCAGATGGATAAGATCCGCCGGATGATCGGGCTTTCCTATCCGATGGACAAGGAGTGAATCCCAAGCAACCTACAAGAACACAAAAAGGATACCGTGCGCGGCACGGTATCCTTTTGTTTTACGGTTATGCTCTTATGTGACAGCCCTCTTATCGGTTGGCGGTGGCAACTACACGGGCGCCCGTACCGAGGAGATCCTCAAGAAGGACGTCCCCGATCCGCACCTTGGCCGGGGCGGAGAGCGAGTTGATCACCTTCATGGCTTCAAAGAGAAGCTCACGGGGGATGGGCCTGTCGGTCTTACAGGGGACAACGCCGCCGTCCACGGTGGGGGCGGTCGTAGTCAGGGTGCGGGTGGGATGGGTGCATTCGGCCACCGCGTAATCCACGCCGCGGCGGCATCCCTCCCCCGCTACCGAGATGACAGGCTCGGCACGGGTGGGGTCAAGCTCCACGGTCAGGGTACAGCCGCGGGGACAGACGATACAGGTCAGATCTTTCGTTACAGACATTACGAATTTCCTCCCTTCGCTTCATTCTCTTCCAAGGACACCAAAAGCGTCTTGACGGCGGTGGCGGCAAGATCGCCGGCCTTCACAGTGATCGTCTCCATTTCACCGGGGGCGACCTTGATGCGGCGCTTTTTGGCAAGGATCTTACCGTCGGCGCCCTCCTCACGCACGGTCACCGTGACGTCACGGTAGATATCCGAGGGGCGGAAATAGAGGGTAACGTCACCCGTCTTATCCGAGACGGTGACGGTTTGCGGTACGGTATAACGGACGCGGCCATCGGTTTTGACGGCGATCGCACGTCCCTTGGAAAGCTCACCGCGCAGGTGAGCGGCGGCAGAGGCACCGGCAAGGGCGGCCTCCTCGGACACGTAGTCCACAAGGTCATGGACGTGGAGGACGTTGCCGCAGGCAAAGACACCGGGAAGCGAGGTCTCACGGTACTGGTTGACAGAAGCACCGCCCGTGATGCCGTCCATGCCGATGCCCGCACCGCGGGTCAGCTCGTTTTCGGGGATCAGACCGACCGACAAAAGGAGAGTATCGCACTCGAAGTCGATCTCGGTGCCGGGGATGGGACGGCGCCGCTCATCCACGCGCGAGACGGTAACACCGGTAAGGCGCTCCTTGCCGTGAATCCCGGTAACGGTATGGGAAAGCATCAGAGGAATACCGAAGTCGTCAAGGCACTGGGTTATGTTTCTGGCAAGACCGCCCGAATAGGGCTGGAGCTCACAAACCGCCTCGACCTTGGCGCCCTCCAGGGTCATGCGGCGCGCCATGATAAGGCCGATATCGCCCGAGCCGAGAATGACGACGCGGCGGCCGGGCATATAGCCCTCCATATTGACGTAGCGCTGGGCGGTACCCGCCGAGAAGATACCGGCAGGGCGGCTGCCCGCAATATTCAAAGCACCCTTGGAGCGCTCACGGCAGCCCATGGCAAGCACCACAGCCCCTGCGCGAAGGGTCACGACCCCTTCGGCCTCGCTGATAGCCGTCACGTAAGCGGCGGCGCCCTCCTCTTCGGCAGGGGTGATATCGAGGACCGTCGCACCCGTCTTGATCTCGATGCCGCGCTCCTCGACCATTTCATAGTAACGGTAGGCGTATTCCGGCCCGGTCAGCTCCTCGCCGAAGCGGTGGAGGCCGAAGCCGTTATGGATGCACTGGCGGAGGATACCGCCGGCGTGAAGGTCACGCTCCAGGATCACAAGGTCGCGCACGCCGGCATCGTAGGCAGCCACGGCGGCGGCCATGCCGGCAGGCCCGCCACCGACGATCACAAGGGCCTTGTAGGGCGCATTGACGCACGTACTGCTTTGCATATCACTCGCCCTCCTTCTTGGTATTAAAGCTACCGCCTGCGACCTTGGTGCGCCCCCGATTGATGTAGGAGCCACGGCCACATTTGGTGATCTCGTCATAAGGGGCGCCCCACTCGCGCGAGAGAATACGCACGACCTCGGGCGAGCAGAAGCCGCCCTGGCAGCGCCCCATGCCGCCGCGGGTGCGGCGCTTGACGGCGTCTACGTCATAGGCGGGGGGATTCTGATGGATGGCGGCCACGATCTCACCCTCGGTGACCTCCTCACAGCGGCAGATGATACGGCCGTAGCGCGAGTCCTTGGCGATGACCGCGTTCTTTTCCTCGGCGCTCATACGATGGAAGGCGGTGGGCGGCGTGCGGTAGGGATCGTACTCTGCCTTCGCCTTCAGGGCAAGCCCCATCGAGGCAAGCAGCTCCTCTACGTATTCGGCAATGGCGGGAGAGGAGGAGAGCCCGGGGCTTTCGATGCCGCCAAGTGTGACGGCGCCGCGCTCTGCCTTAATGATAAAGTCCCCACTGTCACCGACCGAGCGGAGACCGCAGAAGGAGGTGATGACCTTCCCGTAGGGGATGTTGGCCACGTTGTCGCCCGCCTTCTCACGCAGGATGGCAAAGCCCTCGGCAGTAGTGGCGGTATCGGTCTTATCCTCCATATCGGTTGCAGTCGGCCCGACGATCAGATTCCCGTGGACGGTGGGGCTGACAAGGATACCCTTACCCATTTTGGTAGGGGTATGGAAGATGGTACATCCGACCATGCCGCCGCTTTCTCTGTCAAGCAGCATATATTCCCCTCGGCGAGGGTGGACGGCAAAGCTGTCATCCCCCAGCATACGGGCAACCTCATCCGAATAAAGGCCGGCACTGTTCACAAGGTAACGGGTTCTGACCGTTCTGCCGTCGGCAGCGGTCAGAAGAAAGCCCTCTGCCTCACGCACGATAGAGGTGACCTCAAAGTTCAGGGCAAGATCTGCGCCGTTGTCCATCGCATTGCCGACAGCGGCGATCGTCAGCCCATAGGGGCACACAATGGCGCCGGTGGGGGCATACAGGGCACAGGAAAGATCGGGGTTAAGGGCGGGCTCCATCGCAAAAAGCTCCTCCTTTTCGAGGATGCGAAGCCCCTCCACGCCGTTTTCGAGGCCGCGGCGGTAGATCTCCTCTACCTCCTCGCGCTCATCCTCAAAGGCAACCACAAGCGAGCCGTTTTTGAGGTAGCTGACCCCCAGCTCCTCGCAGATCCTTTCCATCATCTGCGAGCCGCGGACGTTCATCCTTGCCTTCAGCGAGCCAACCTTAGCATCAAAGCCTGCGTGGACAATGGCCGAGTTGGCGGCGGTTGCACCGCGTGCCACGTCATTTTCCTTTTCCACAATGCAAAGCTTAAGATCGTAAGCGGCCAGGCGACGGGCGATCATCCCGCCGACGACCCCCGCACCGATCACGGTTACGTCATACTGTGTCATTTTTTCGTCCCTTCCTATACAGCTTTCCGTATCATTTGTAAAACGCAAGCGCGGTTATTTTTATTGCACTTATTATTATAGCACAATCCTGCTCGTTTGGCAACCGTATATTCCCTTATTTTTGCTTTTATTTGTGTTTTCTTTTGCGGAAAAGATAGAAAAGTTTTGAAAAAGCACTTGACAAAGATGCTCACTTCGCATATAATATATGAGTATGAATACGCGAAGGATGAGTTCTTCACCGTTTATATGACAAGCTTATATAAACAATCCCTTATCCTAAAGAAGGAGGTGTCGCCATGAAAAGAACGTACCAGCCCAAGAAGAGACAGAGAAAAGTTGAGCACGGTTTCAGAAAGAGAATGGCAACCGCTAACGGTAGAAAAGTTCTGAAGAGAAGACGCGCTAAAGGCAGAGCCCAGCTTACCTATTGATAAGTGCCGACAAAAAACTCCGATATCCGCTCCGGCCTTTATCGGAGTTTTTGTTTACCAAAGAGGAGCCGCTATGAAGTTCCCCGCCATTTGCGAAAATCATTTATATTCCAAAGCGTATTCAAAGGGCAAGCGGTACGTGACCGATCGGCTTGCCGTTTATCTTTTGCCCGACTATGCCGCCAAGCGTTTGGCAAAGGCACACCCCGAGCATCTCGTGGTCAACCGCCTTGGGCTTACGGTCTCAAAAAAGCTCGGCTCTGCCGTTGTGCGCAACCGTGTCAAGCGCATATTGCGTGAGGGCTACCGCGCCGCCATGGCCGAGCATCCTATCAAGACCGGGTTTCTTATCGTGATCGCCGCGCGTGAGCGTGCCGTCACCGCCGATACCCGGGAGATCGCGCGGGATCTTGTCCGCGCCTTTCAAAAGCTGGGGCTTTGCGTATGAAGCGGCTTTTTATACTGCTGATACGCGGCTACCAAAGATTCATCTCTCCCATAAAACCGTCCTGCTGCAGGTTTACTCCAACCTGCTCGGCCTATGCGATAGAAGCATTAGAAAAACGTGGCCTTATCGTCGGGCTTTTTCTCTTTATATGGCGCATTCTCCGTTGTAACCCCTTCTGCCGAGGGGGCTATGACCCTGTGCCTTTACGAGGGATCCGCCCGTTCAGCAGATCGTGGGAGGAGGATCACGGAGTTTCCGATACGGAGGATTAAACATGTTCGATTTCATTTTCCAGGGCCTCGGATATGTCATTCGCTTTTGCTATTACACCATCGGGTTTGAGAGCTATGCGTTGGCACTTCTGTGGTTCGCACTGATCGTAAAGATCGTGCTTCTCCCGTTTGGGATCAAGCAACAGAAAAATCAGATCAAGGGTGCCAAGCTGCGCCCCAAGATGTATGCCATTGAGAGAAAGTATGCCGGAGCGACCGACCGTGTCTCCCTGCAGAAAAAGCAGCAGGAGATCATGGACATGCAGCAGAAGGAGGGCTACTCTCCCCTTTCGGGCTGTCTGCCTATGCTGATCCAGTTCCCGCTGATCCTTGTGCTTTATCGCATCATCCAGCGTCCGCTTTCCTATATTTGCATGCTGGGTGAGGACGTCATCAAGGCGCTGGCCGAGAATCCGCTCATTAAAGAGGAGAGCGCCCAAGAGATCAAGATCCTCGGCAAGGTGCTGAACGAGGGGGTTGAGAAATTCCCCGAGCTTGCAGGCGTGGACCTCCCGAACTTTGATCTCTTCGGGGTCATCAATCTTGCAAGCAGCCCCAACGAGAACTTCTGGTCTTGGGCGCTGGTGATCCCCGTTGTGGTTTTTGCATCGCAGTTCTTCACCATGAAGCTTTCCCGCATGCTGAACCCGATGATGGCCGCCCAGAATCAGACCAAGGAATCGCAGATGTCTATGAAGATCATGGATTTTGCGATGCCCGCCATGACCCTGTTTCTGGCCTTCTCTCTCCCTGCCGCCCTGGGTCTTTACTGGTTCTTCCAGGCGATCCTCGGTGTTGCGCAGATGCTGCTGCTTGCCAAGTTCATGCCCCTGCCCACCTTTACCGAGGAGGAGCTGAAGGAGGCCGAGCGTGCCCTGCGTGGCAAGGGCCCGCGTGCCAAGAACAACACCGTTGCCGCCGCCGACCCGGACCGCCCGCGCCCCCGCTCGCTGCATCACATTGATGACGACGATGAGGATTATGACGTGCAGGCACAGCGCAGAGCTCCCGCACCGCAGAAAAAGGCCACCAACAAAAACATCACTGCCGCCCCCCTAAAGGATGACAGAAAAGACGACGAGTAAGAAAGGTTTAGATATGATAAAGGAAATTACCGCAACGGGTAAGGATCTCTCGCTTGCGAAGGAAAATGCCGTTGCCGCCCTTGGTGCCGGCCCGAACGATGACGTAAATTTTGAAATTCTTGACCTTGGCACGAAGGGTATCTTCGGTATTGGTGCCCGCCCCGCCAAGGTGCGCGCCTATATCGAGCTGCCCGACACCACCGAGCGCCGCCCCCGCGGTGGCCGCCCCGCCAAGGAGGCGAAGGAGCCCAAGGAGAC
>JAGBZZ010000274.1 GCA_017652965.1 Clostridia bacterium
GGCATCCGGATGCGCCGCTGCCACGGCAAGACGGTTTTTGAGATCCTCCTCCTTGCGGTGTCCCTTCGCCGCCTCGCCACTGAGCAATACGTCCTCCGTACGGGTCAGAATCACCTCCACCCCCGCCTCGCGGAGAAGCGCCGCGACCCCAAGCGCAACCGAAAGATTAAGATCCTTCTCATAAACGCCGCTCACACCGACAGCGCCGCCGTCCGCACCGCCATGCCCAGGGTCGAGAATCACCGTCACTATCGGGCTCGTCTCGGGCGGAGTGGCAGCAGGCGTCCCGGGTGACACCGCCAGAGAGGATAGCAAAAAGGTACAAAGCCCGAAGGCGAGAAACAATAACAAAAGAAAAAAGACACTCGCCAAGAGAACAAGCGGGTGTCTTTTTGATAACCGTTCCATATCAAGTCCTCCTCATATACAGTTTGCTACAATATATGAGGGGCTATTCGTTTTTAAGACCGACGGCGCACAGGATTCCGGCAGCCGTACATATAGCCGAGGCCGGCCGCCACCGGGGCAAACAGCGGCGTGATAAGATACGCCACGGTGGCGCCCACAACGCTGGCATAGGCAGAAAAGCCCTCAAAGATGACCTTCAGAACGCCGGTGTACATCGACTGGATCATCGAAATGATGGAATACCCCACCGTCCAGACACCGCGCCCGGCGGTCTCCACAAGCGCCCCCTCGGCATCCACCGACACCCCAAGCACAAGCCCGAGCAGCATCAGGAACACGAACACGTAGTTCGGGGCGGTGGCACAAAGCCCCACCTTAAAGCCGTATCCGGGGCGATAGGCAAGGCGCCCCCCCTCGATCTTTACGCTGTCCCGGGTTCCCTCCTCGCGCATCGTATAAAACACAAGGAAGAGATAAAAGCAGATCGAGAAGAGGCTGGCAACCAGCGTCATGGAGGGACGGAGATCCTCCTGCATGACGCCTGCGGTAAAGGTCATAATGATGGCAAAGATCATGATCCCCACCTGATTGACGAGGACACGCATGATCCTATACATATTTTCCTTCAGGAATCTTATCAGCATAATGTAGCAGCTCCCATTTTCTTCACATTATATGATACCCTCTTACCTCACAAAAAGCAAGATGCTCGGCAACAATTTACAAATTAGACATTTATTTTTGCCGATTGGTTTTGTATAATAATTTTAGGAAAGTGAGGATGCCATGGCAGAAAATCTTTTGCGCTCCAAGGATTTCCGGGCCGCCCCCCGTCTCTTGCAAAATTTTGTAAGACATAAAATTGCGATCGAGGGCTGCTCGGAACGGACGGCCGCTGAATATCTCTTGGACCTCCGCACCTTTTTTCGGTATCTCCTCGCAACCGAAAGGGGGATCTCCACCGACGGCGAGGAATTCCTTTCCATTGATCTCAAATCGGTTGATATTGCCTTCGTGCTGGGCATCGACCGGGATGTGGTCGTGAATTTTCTCTCCTACGCGGCAGCAGAGCGTGGCAACAAGAAGGCCAGCCGCGCCAGAAAGCTCTCCGCACTAAAATCCTTTTTCCGCTATA
>JAGBZZ010000275.1 GCA_017652965.1 Clostridia bacterium
CATCACCGACCGGGAACTCGAAGCGGGGAAAGTCCCACAGTCCCCCCCACCTCAGGCGGTTCGGGTACTGAACAAAGAGAAAGAGTGGTTCTTTCCCCCGAGTGCCGGGATGCCGAATGAACAGGGCGCATTCCTGCCGGGGGATTTTTTCCTTTTTGGGGGCGGGATTGCTACTAAACTTTCCGTTGAGTTGCGTTCCTGCGTTAAAAAACGCGGTGCAAACGTAAAGTTTATTGACGAAAAAGCGCGAATATGCTATAATTCTAGCATCAACAGCATCGGGAGGGGCATATGATCGATCCAAGGAAAACAGGGCGTTTTATAAAGGAACAGCGCAAGCGGCTGGGGCTTTCCCAGCAGCAGCTGGCGGATAAGCTGCACGTTGAGCCGCAGGCCATAAGCAAGTGGGAGCGTGGCCAAGGAATGCCGGATTACGCCAATCTCGGCCGTTTGAAGGAAATATTCGGATGTGAGCTTTCCGAGATCCTGGAGCCGCCGTTTTCGGATACCGAGGAATCCCCCACTGCAGAGGAGGCGACCGCTGAGCAGAAAATATCCAATCTGCCGGCCATTGTGGCGTTTTTTGAGGAGGAAAATTCAAAATCCGGGCAGAAGCGCCGCTTCTCGATCTTCGATTTTCTTAATAAAAAGAAGATTGGCGAATACATCCGCCGCATATTCGGATACGAGTACGAAAATATATATAACGAAAAGTTCCTGTTTAAGGATCTGCGCCGACACAGAAGCCGCGCGGAATACGATGCAACCCTTTCGCAGGGGATGCAGTGCAGTGCCGACAGCGTGATCGGCGTGGAGGCGCCCTGGCTGTATGCACGGGTCTTCCTCTTTATGCTGGCGGCCTTCGGCCTTTCCTTAATATATTTTTTCCTGAACTACAGCCCTATGAGCAGTATCGTGCTGGGGACGCTGCTTGCGGTCGTGCCGCTTCTTGTTTTTTTGTTTGAAACCAATTTTCCAAGAAATATCAGCATTTTTTCGCTATGTAGGCTTGTGATATTCGGTGGTCTTCTATCCCTGATCACCACCTTACTGATCGTACCGCTTTCCGAGAACGATGTGGTTTCCGCAGTTGTCCTTGCTCCAATCTTTGAGGAGGTCGCCAAGGCGTCGGTGACGGTCTTCTTCCTTTCTCGCATGCGGCCGCGCAGTATGCTGACCGGGCTTTTGGTCGGTTTTGCGGTAGGAGCTGGCTTTGATATCTTTGAAACCATGGACTATGCATTTTACAGTGTCCTTTGGGCAGAGGATTTTTTGAACATGACAGTCGCCCCGGTTGGGACGGTGATTGGCAGGACGCTTGGCTCATTTGTTTTCGGCCACCATTATCTGGCCGGGATCTTTGGGGCAATGTACCTGCTTTCCAAGCGGGAAAGCGCATTTTCGTGGAAGGATCTCTTTCAGTGGCGCGTGGGGGCTACGCTGCTTGTTTGTATGGGATTGCACGCTTTTTGGAACGGATCGACGTTTTTCGAGTCCCCCTGGAGTCTGATCTGCCAGGTCATCGCGGGGATCGCCTGTATATCCGCCACGATCCTGCTTATTAACGTGGGGATCGCACAAACGAGGATCTTGGAGATCTGCGAGGTTGCGCGCGAGACGGCCGATGGGGAAGCGAGCGAGAACAACGAATAAATGAAAAAAGGAGTGTTAAGTATGAATACGTGGAAGGAAATTAACCTCGAGGAAGGTATGCCGACCGTTGACGAAGCAATGGGCTATCTGAAGGGGGCGCTTGCGATGTGCCGCCAAGAAAAGTACAAGTGTCTTACCATCATCCACGGCTATGGCAGCACCGGAAAGGGTGGTGCCATTGGTGAAAAGGTGCAGAAATGGCTGATGGCGCAAAAAAAGCAGGGGGCGGTCAAGAACGTCATCTTCGGAGGGGAGTTTACGATCTTCAACTTTGAGGCTCTGGCGCTCAAAAACAAGTATCGTGAGCTTGAAGCGTACATAGGCGGCAACAATCACGGCGTCACCATTGTGGAGCTTTAAATAAGGAAACTGCGGTAGCGTTTCATCAGAAGATGGGCAGCTATCGCAGTTTTTTTCGTATTGCGGGAGGAAAATGCAAATGAGTGAAAGAAGAAATCGTCAAAATCCTTGACATAAGGCAGGAAAAGTTATAAAATAAAAAGAGGAATTGCCGAAAGAGGATAGAATATGAATAAGGATGTGAAACGGATCGGGGTCTTGACCTCGGGCGGTGATGCCCCCGGCATGAATGCCGCCGTGCGCGGCGTTGTGCATGCGGCGGCACATTTTGGCATTGAGGTCGTTGGGATATATGGCGGCTATCGCGGGCTTTTGCAGGGAGAAACCAAGGTCTTGACCTACCGTGACGTAGAGGATAATCTTGGGCGCGGCGGCACCTTTCTCCGCACGGCGCGTTGCCCGGAGTTTACAACACCCGAGGGGGTGAAAAGGGGTGCCGAGAGCGTGAAGACGCTTGGCATCGATGCCCTGGTGGTGATCGGCGGCGACGGCTCGTTCCGCGGGGCGCACGACCTTTCCCGAGAAGGGATTCCTGTTGTGGGAATTCCCGGTACGATAGACAATGACATCGGCTGTACCGAATACACGATCGGCTTTGATACCGCCTTGAATGCGGCGATGGAGGCCATCGAGCGTATTCGCGATACCGCCTATTCGCATGAGAGATGCTGCATTATCGAGGTGATGGGGCGCCATGCGGGTTATATTGCGTATCACAGTGCATTGGCAAGCGGAGCCGAGGTGATGCTTTTGCCTGAGGAGGATGCGGATTTTGAGACACAGGTTGCCGCCCCTCTTCGTGCCTGGTATGCGCGCGGCAAGCGCGATTTTATCATCGTAGCGGCCGAAGGGGTCGCAGGGCTGGATACCCTCCCCTCTGTGGTAGAGGGCGCGATCGGCATTAAGCCGACCTATTCTGTGCTTGGTTACATCCAAAGAGGCGGAAGCCCCACCGTGCGTGACCGTTCTACGGCTCTTCGGATGGGTGAGCGCGCCGTCAGAGAAGTGCTTGAAGGCAATACCGATACGGTCATTGCCGAGCAACAGGGGCAGATCGTTGCCATCCCCATGGACGTGGCATTTGCCATGAAAGCCACCATTTCCCGTGCCGAGATCACGGCCGGGAAGGTGATCACACACGGATAATTTTTAAGAATATATATTACCAAAGGAGAAAATTATGAAAAAACTTTGTGAGTTCATTGCCGCTCTTCCCGCACTCGATAAGGCTGCCGCCTTTGACGTGTACGCCGATTCGGTCAATGCTGTCGGTGCAGATTACGTC
Source organism: Clostridia bacterium (assembly GCA_017652965.1). Next base: position 3,299 of record JAGBZZ010000275.1, read on the forward strand.
TTTATGGTTCGTGGCGAGGAGGCAGACCTTCTTGTTGCGACCGGCGAGGCCGCCAAGGCCTTCAAGGGTGAGGTCGTTACCTGCGACGCTTGCACCTATGTGATCGCTCCCAAGACCCATGAGAACGCCAATGCACTTCGTGCTATGTTCCCCTTTGCCGCTCCCCAGCAGATCCTTAAGAAGACCCGCACCTTCGGTGTTGGCGACCGCCTTGGCATCGCGACCCCCGGTCATCTGCGTGTTTTCAAGGAATATGATACCTATCCGATCCTTGCCCAGCAGTCGATCCGCGAGCTGAACCTGACCGAGCGTGGCTATGAGGACGTGCTTGACGCCGCCTCCTACTACGTCTTCCGCGACGGTTATAAGGATGGCTTCGGTGCTGACGGTGACCACCTGAAGAAGCCCGAGGAGATCGAATATGCTCTCGGCCTTGGCTTCTCGATGATCACGCTTGACTGCAGCGAGCATATCCGTGGCGGGGTAGAGAAGATGACCCCTGCCGAGCTTGCCGCTGAGTGCGCTCTCCCTGCCGATCTTGTTGCCCGTTACATCGGCAAGGACATCGTGATCGAGGGTGAGACCCTTAGCTTTGACGAGGATGAGCTGCGCCGTTGCCAGCTGATCTACGGTGAGGCCATCAGCTTTGCCACCGGCATTTATAACAAGTACTTCAAGGAAGGCAAGGCCGCGGCCGATTTCGAGATCTCGATCGACGAGACCGCCACGCCCACCTCGCCCCTGCAGCACTATTTCGTAGCCAATGAGCTGATCCGCAACGGTGTGGACGTGGCCACCATGGCTCCCCGCTTCTGCGGTGAGTTCCAGAAGGGCGTTGACTACATCGGCGACCTCGCTCAGTTTGAGCGCGAGCTGAAGACCCACGCGGCTATCGCCCGTCACTTCGGCTATAAGCTCAGCATCCACTCCGGCTCTGACAAGTTCTCCACCTTCGCCCTGATCGGCAAGTACACGAATGGGAACTTCCACGTCAAGACCGCCGGTACCAACTGGCTGGAGGCCATGCGTGCCGTGGCAACTGCCGATCCCGCTATGTACCGCGAGATCCATGCCTATGCGCTGGAGATGTTTGCCGAGGCTAAGAAGTTCTATCACGTGACCACCGATCTTAACAAGATCCCGGCACTTGATACCCTTACCGATGCCGAGCTTCCCATCCTCTTTACCCAGAACGATGCCCGTCAGCTGATCCACATCACCTACGGCTTCATTCTGACCGTGAAGAACGCGGACGGCAGTTATCGCTTCAAGGATCGTCTCTACAAGTTCTGGAGAGAAAATGAAGACGTATACGCCGAGATGCTGTACAAGCACATCGGCAAGCACCTCGAGCTGCTGTACAAGGGCTTCAACGCCTGATCAAAATGACACAGCAAGAGATGTTTGGAGGGGCGGCGGCCTGGGTAACACCCGGGCCTTGTCGCCCTTATCCTTTAATTCGAAAGGAATTTGACCTTCCTGCGCTTGCCTCTGCCCGTATCACGGTTACAGGCCTTGGTAACTTTATTCTTTCCCTGAACGGGCAGCGCGTGGGTGAGGATCTCTTCCTCCCGCTTTACACCGATTATGAGCCCTGCACCCGCATGACCGATCTGCCGTTTGCCAACGTGCATATCGACCGCATCGAGCGCGAGGTCTTGAACCATCGCATCCTTTGCGTAGAGCAGGACGTGACCGAGTATCTGCGCGAGGGGGCTAACTGTATTGGTATCCGTCTTGCCGAGATGTGGTACGTCAACTACAGCGAGGAGCTGAAGTGCTGTTTTCGGCTTTCCTACGTGACAAAGGACGGGAAAAAGGGCGAGATCGTTTCGGACGGAAGTATGAAATTCCACGGTAGCGAGATCGTCTCCGGCGACCTTTGGCATGGAGAAAATTTCGATTTTCGCGCCCTCTGCCCCGGCTGGGATACCCCCGGATATTCGGATGCGGATTGGGAGCGCGTGACCGAAATTCAGCCCCCCGAAACCGAGTTCTACGTGCAGTGTACCCCGTCTGACCGCGTGATCCGCACGTTACCCATGACCTGTATCAAAAGGACCGATACCTATGCGGTCTATGACATCGGTGAAAATATTACCGGTGTTCCTGTTTTTCGTGCATGCCTTCCTAAGGGCGAGAGCGCAACCGTCACCATGACCGAGCTTGTGGATGAGGCGGGGGACGTCCTTCGCGTGCTTCCCAACGGCCGTCTTGTTTCGCCGCAGGTGAATACCTATATCGGCAACGGGGAAGAGCAGGAGCTGACCACCGTCTTTACTTGGCAAGGCTTTCGGTATATCGAGGCGCCCCTTTCCCTGATCCCTGTCGAGGTGCGTGTGATCCATGCCGACCTTGCCTATCGCTCGGATTTTTCGTCGAGCGACGAGGTGCTCAATTGGCTTTGGGATGCGTTTTGCCGCACCATGCTGACGAATATGCATGGCGGCGTGCCCTCGGATTGCCCGCATTACGAGCGGCGCGGCTATACGGGTGACGGGCAGGTCACGGCTGAGGCGGCCATGCTTGCGTTTGAGGCCGAAGCCTTTTACCGCAAGTGGATCGACGATATTTCCGACTGCCAGGATCGCTTGACGGGGCACGTGCAGTATACCGCCCCTTATAACGATGCGGGCGGCGGCCCCGGCGGCTGGGGATCGGCAATTGTAACCGTGCCGTACGTCTTCTATCGCCAGTACGGCGACAAGACAGTGCTGGATCGCATGCTACCGCAGATGCTGCATTATTTTGATTTCATGGAATCGCACAGCGAGGGCGACCTTGTGACCTCGGATATGGAGGGGGCCTGGTGCCTTGGCGAATGGGCGATCCCGCTTTGCGTGCGCGCAAGCGATATCAAGCTTCCCGCCCCCTTTGTCAACACCTATTTCTACGTTAAGATGATGGAGCGGGTAACCGAGATCGCCAAGATCTTGGGACGGCAGAGCGAGGTTGCATACCTGGCGGCGCTGATCGAACGCAAAAAGCGTGTTCTTACCGATACCTATTTTGATCCCGCCACCGGCAATTTTGCCGAGAACGCGCATTCGGCCAACGCCTTTGCCGTGGATATCGGTCTTGGCGACGAGCGGACCTTCCAAAATCTTGTGGCCGATGCGAAGAAGGCCGGACGGTATGATGCCGGTATCTTTGGCATTGAGCTTTTGACCAAGCTGCTCTTTGAACGCGGGGAAGAGGATCTTGCGTTTTCGCTTCTCACCTCCCGCCATGAGCTGTCCTTCTACCGCATGATGCGGGAGGATGCCACCACGCTTTGGGAGCATTTTGACGGTAGCAGATCCCACAATCATCCGATGTTTGGCGGTCTTGTGCGCCACTTCTTCCTGCGGATCTTGGGTATCGACCAGCCGAAGGGATACGGCGGTTATCGCGAAAAGCTTCTTCTTGCTCCCGTCTTCCCGCAGGGGCTGGAATCGGCACGCGGATACGTGGGAACGCCGCACGGCCGTGTGACGGTAGACTGGCACCGCAGAGAGGATGGAGTCGTATACCGTGCCACTGTTCCGGTAGGGCTTAGTGCCACGCTTTCTTACGCCGGCCGCACGGTAACGCTTCACCCCGGTAGCAATACGGTCATTCTCTAATTTCAACCGTAAGGAGAGTTAACAATGAAAAATCATGAAATGATTTGGGCCACCCTTTTGCACGTGGGAACCAACATGTGGCGTGATAAGGATGCGCCCCCGCTTCCGGATGACAAGTATCTGCCGCCCGTGACCGGCACGCGCTGGTGCGACGAGGCGCACTTTGACCTTGACGTATTCCATAAGATCACCGCTAAGCTCCCCGAGCTTGGCATCAATACGCTTCTCCTTGACATCGGCGATGGCGTCCGCTATGATTCGCATCCCGAGATCGGGGTGAAGGGGGCGTTGACCCCAGATGAGCTTCGCGCTGAGGTGAGAGCCCTGCGCGCCTTGGGGATCGAGCCGGTACCGAAGCTGAACTTCTCGGCCGGGCACGATGCATGGCTTGGCGAATACGAGAGAATGCTGTCTACCGATATCTACCGTACCGTGGTGGGGGATCTCATCCACGAGATCTGCGATATCTTTGAAAAGCCGAAGTATCTCCACCTTGGCATGGATGAGGAGCGTCCCGAGAACCAGGGGGCATACGGCTATTCCGTCGTTCGTGCACAGCCGCTGTGGTGGCGTGATTTCCATCACATGGTTGCTTGCTGTGAAAAGGAAAATGCCCGTCCCTGGATCTGGTCTGATTGCCTCTGGCATCATCCTGAGGAGTTTGCCGCCAAAATGCCGAAGAGCGTTTTGCAGTCTAACTGGCATTACTGGCCGCTTGCAGGCGAGGATGGCACCAAGGGACAGCGCGGATACGGTTACCGTGCCTATTTTGATCTTGACCGCCTCGGCTATGACCAGGTTCCCACTACCACGACCTGGAACTTTACCGGGAACACCCGTCAGATCGTTTCGCAGCTTGCGGCCGCCAAGATGAAGAGTGTGGTTGGTTTTATGACCGCCCCGTGGATGATGAC
>JAGBZZ010000276.1 GCA_017652965.1 Clostridia bacterium
CAAAGGCGACCGGCTGTGATAAGAGCATCCAGCATTACCTTGGTATCACCCTCTTCCCGCAGGCGGGTGTTGCCCTTGGTATGTGCGCCCTTGCCATGCAGCTGGGGGAGGCCGGCAACCTGATCCGCAACATCACCCTCTTTGCCGTGCTGATCTACGAGATCTTTGGCCCGCTTGCCACCAAATGGGCGCTGACGCGTGCGGGTGACATCCACGCCATGCCCGACGAGGTCAAAAACCGCCGTCACCATAAGCTGGCGGCGCTGGGCAAGCACGATAAGAAATAAACTACCCAAAGTAAAAAGAGAGCATTTCACGCAAGGTGAAATGCTCTCTTTTTTAGATCCCCGTACGGCATTGTCAACAGAAATTACTCTTAAAAAATTTTTTATTACTCTTAAAGTCGATAAAACGACTTAAAACCGAGTTTAAGAGTAATAACGTACCCGGGATACATCGCTTACCGCCGGGATGCCGAAGCCCCCCGATAATTTTTTGCCTTCAGACAAGGCGCCCCGCAAGTGTGAGGGCGGCGTTTGCCAGGATATTGCCCGCCTCGGGGACGTGACAGCTGTGGTGGCAGAGGCTGGTCTCGTAAAGGTCGTCACGCGCGGGGTCAAAGACCTCGGGCGACGGGATGTAGCCGCAGGCCGAGTTGCAGTTTTCCACCACGATGGTATGCGGGAAGGGGGAGCTCTCCTTGATATGCCTGCCAAAGACGGTGTAGATCTCGCCCGGCAGACAGGCGATCAGCACGTCGCCGATGCGGATGGCCTGCACAAGGAGGTGGCTTTCGGTCGGCTCGGGGACCGAGATATAGGTGATGAGGTTGCGAAGGCGCATCAGGTTGGAGGTGGATGCCGCAAGCTCACGGATGCGCTCGGCGTTGTCCTCATAGGCGGCGCTTCTGCGCGGCACGGTGACACCCTCGGTAAGCATCGAGACCCCACCCGCCCCAAGCGGTGCGCTTGCCGTCAAGGAGGCCTCAAAGAAGTCGGCAAGGCGCGCCCCGATCTCGGTATGGGGCATGAGGGGATTTTTGGGGTTCGGGTCATTGTGGTTGACGTCCCCACAGGTGCCGAGCAGGAAAAGCGATACAAAGTCCTGCCCGTACCGCTCCTTCAGACGGCGGGAAAGGACGGCGGCATAGTCGCCGCTGTAGCCGTTTACCGCCTCGCGCACCGTGCATTGGTGCAGGGCAAGGCAGAGAAGTGCGCCGCAGGGCTTGCCGTCTTTTTCAAACATCAGGATGGGCAGCTCGGGGTTCGGGGTGTCAAGCAGGCGCTTGATTTGTGCCCGATAGCGCGGATGGGTCACGTAGGTGCCGTCCTCCAGCTCGGCATTCCGGCAAAAGCAAAGCCCCTCGGTCATGCTTGTGCCAAAGCGCACCTCGGTTTCGGCCAGGCGGCGGTAGGCAAGGGTAACGGTATCGGCTACCACGCGGTAGAAAACGTCGCGGTAGGCGGCATCGGCAAAGCAGTTGATCTCGGGGCTATCGTGGATCGGCACACCGTAATGGGTGTGGTTGGAGGCAAGGCAGACCCTCTCGGCCGGGATGCCGGTATATTCGGTGATCCGTGCGGTCACGGCCTCTCTCATTCCATCGGGGATCCCGCAGGAGTCAATGACCACGATGGCGGCGATCTCGCCCCCGTCCTCTACGACCAGCGCCTTGGCGTGCAGGCGCTCATGCACCTCCTCGGCGCGCTTTTCGCGGTAGTGCCCCCACATATAACCGCCAAGCGGCGGTGTGACGTCGCTTTCGTAAAATGCAGCTCTCATCATAGGATACCTCCGTTTGTGTTCTGCTTTTTATATAGCACAAAAAGCCGCGCTTGTAAACCCCCCTGTGCCGGTTTTTGAAAAAAATCCCCTTTTTCCTTGAAAATTCCCGCCCCCTGTGGTACACTATACCTATCACCGTGTAAAGGAGAAGCAGAATGCTTCGAAAATTCATCGATAAAATAAGGCAAAAACCGGCGCTTGCCGCTTTCCTTCTGTCGCTTTTTGCCATCCTTTTGGTATTTACCGTTGCGGGCATCTATCCCTTTGGCCGCCGCACGCTGATCGGCATGGATGCCTGGAGCCAGTACTTCCCGATGCTGATGGAGGGCAAGGACGGGCTTTCGCAGTGGTCCTTTTCGGGGGCGCTTGGGTTTAACCGCCTGGCGCAAAGCGCCTATTATACCATGAGCCCTATGTGGCTCCTTCTGTATCTTTTTCCGCGCTCCGGGATGTATGTGGTCTTGCATTTTCTTATCGCCTTGCGCTTTGCGCTTGCGGGGCTTTTCTTCTATCTTTTTATCGCCGCGCGCTATCGCCCCTCGCTTGGCGGTGCCGTTTTCGCGGTATGCTACGCACTTTCGGCCTGGGGGCTTGCCTTCATTAACCAGTTTATGTGGATGGATGCGGCGATGCTTTTGCCCCTGGTTGCCCTCGGGATCCTGCGTCTATGCCACCAAAGAAAGCCGCTTTTGTATATCCTTTCCTTAGCCGTGACCCTGTACAGCTGCTTCTATATCGGCTATATGGTCTGCCTTTTCTCGGTGCTGTACTTCCTTCTTATCACGCTTTCTGCCCGCGTAGGATTCAAGGATCTTTGCGTGCGGTGCGGATATTTCTCGGTGTCGTCGCTTCTTGCGGGTGGGCTTTCTGCCGTCGTCCTTCTGCCCACCTGGTACGCCCTGCAGAAGACGATCGCCTCCGGGCTTTCGTTTGACGGGGAGCTGACCCTTACGCATACGGCGGGCGAGATCCTCCGTCAGCTTCTCCCGTTCGGAAAATTCTCGCTTGAGTTCCAAGCGCCGAACCTGTACTGCGGCCTTTTGTGCGCCATTCTTTTTGTCGCCTCGCTCTTTTTGCCGAGGCGGACGGTGCGCGAGCGGATCCTTTTGCTTCTCACGGGGGTGCTTATCTACTTCTCCTGCACCCTGAACCTTTTGGACTTTGTCTGGCACGGGATGCATTATCCGAACCAGCTGCCCGGCCGCCAGAGCTTTATCTTTATCTTTCTGATCGTGGCCGAGGCCTACGCCGCCGCCCTGACGCTTGCCGAGATGGGATGGTTCAAAAGGTGGAAGCCGCGCCTCGTTTCGGCCTGCGTGCTTCTCGTCCTTTTGACCGAGGTGACCGTCAATGCCGCGGTTGGTGTCTGTAACCAGACCTGGACAGCCAGGATCGAGTCGTATACCTATTGGGATAAGCCGATGGCCTACGTGGAAAAGACCTATTCGGAAGGGCCGTGGCGCTCGGAAAAGCTGACCTCCTTCCACTTCAATTCGGGTCAGCTTTACCGCTACAACGGCGTATCCTACTATTCCTCCACCATGTCGGCCGATGCTTACAGGTTCTTTGGTACGATCGGGATGGGGGTCTACGCGCAAAACGTCAGCACGATCTATAAGCCCTCCAATATCCTTAATATGCTGTTTGGCGTGCGCTATCTGCATGCCTATAACGGCGACGTCCCGGGGGAGGAGCTGTGCGTGGATCTCGTTGAGACGGTGGAAACGGTCACGGTCTACGAAAACCGCTACTGTCTGCCGATCGCCTTCCTTGGCTCCTTGGATGCGATCGGCCTCGATCTTACCGCCTTTTCGGGCAGACAACGGCAGAGCGTTATGCTCAGCAGTCTGCTTGGGGAGGCGCCCTATACCTCCTACGCTACCGAGGCGGCCCTGGCCGATGCCTACACCCGCCTTGCGGCGGGGGGTATGACGCTTGACGAATTTTCAAACGACTATATCTCGGGGCGGGTGACAAGCGACGGCGAAAGCTTTCTCTTTACCTCGATCCCCGCGGACGAGGGCTGGCGCGTGCTGGTGGACGGGCAGGAGGTCGAGACGGTGAAGGTCTTTGACTATCTTTTAGGCATCCCGCTTACTGCGGGTGAGCATACCGTGGAGCTTTGCTATACCGCACCCGGCTTCCGCACGGGGCTTGGCATTTCGCTTGCCTCGGCACTTTGTGTCGGCGGGTATATCCTCCTTGTGCGTATGAAGCGGAAAAGGGTGGCCGCCACGGCCGGCGCGTGAGCGGCTTTGCCGCATCCGATAAAGAGAAAAAGAGAACAGCTTGGCTAAGGCCAAGCTGCTCTCTTTCTTTTTTTGCAAAGTATGCTTTGCTTAAATTCTGGCAACGCCCTCGGCGATGGCGCAATCGTAGACCGCCTTGGCGACCGTCTTGCCGACGCGGGGATCAAAGGCCTTCGGCAGGATGTAATCGGCCGAAAGCTCCTCATCCGAGACGAGCGAGGCAAGACCAAGCGCGGCGGCCTTCTTCATTTCCTCGGTG
>JAGBZZ010000277.1 GCA_017652965.1 Clostridia bacterium
ACCAGGGCTGACCGTTGACGGCACTCGGGGCGAGGCGGGCAGGCTCCAGGCGCTCGTCTAGCAGGTCGGCGATCCTTTTTAGCGGATGGCGGTTAAAGGCATCGGCGCCGCTTCGCAGGGGGGCGTCCTTCGGGTGGCCGATGGCCATCATCATGGCAAAGGGCGGCTCGCCGCTTTCCTCCTTGGTGCGGGGGCGGCCAAGCCCCAGCCAGCAGGCGCCAAGCCCTGCGGCCTGCAGGGCAAGGTCAAGCCGACCAAGCCGAAAGCCGATATTGACAAGCGACATAAGCTCGCCCTCGGCATATACCGCGAGGATATCGGGCGGCAGCCACAGCATCGGCAGCCTGCAGTGCACCTCGGCGCGCGTGAGCATACGCGTGGAGAAGGAAAGGCCGGGCAGGAGGGGCGGCAGGGCTTGAAGGGTGCCAAGGAGGAAGGCCTTTTCCTCCTCGGAGAGGGGGAGGCCGGTATACGACCGCACCGAGCGGCGGCGGTCGATCATCTCGCGCGGGGTCATGCCATGGCCCCGTCCCTTTTCGTTTTTTGGCGCCACGGGGCAGGCGTGGCGGGATTTTTTGCAGTACAGTACATACCGTCCCTCTTTCTTTTCGGATTTTTTTAACGCCGCGGCATCAGGCCTTGCGCTTTAAGGCGGCCGAAAGCGCCGCCCCGGCGCGTGCCCCGTCCCCCACGGCGGTGGAGATCTGCATAAGCCCGCCGGTGCAATCCCCGACGGCATAGAGATGCGGGATGGCGGTGGCGCCGTCGGCGTCCGTTTCTATGCGGCCGCCCTCGGCAATCAGACCAAGCCCTGCGGCCAAGCGGGAGGCGCCCGCCACCCCGACGGCCGAAAAGACCATCGAAACCGCAAGGCTTTCCCCATCGGCAAAGCGGACATGCCGTACGACCCCGTCCCCCTCGATGGCAGACAGGGGGCGCACGTCATAGGCAAAGCGTGCGTCCCTGCGGACAGGCTCCTGTCCGTTTGTCAGCACCGTGACGGTGGCAGCCACCCCGAGAAGCGCCTCGGCCTCGTGGAGGGCAAGCTCGCCCGTCCCAAGGACGGCCACCTCCCGCCTGCGTGCGGCAAAGCTGTCGCACACCGCGCAGGTGCTGACCCCGCGCCCGTAAAACTCACGGACACCGGGGATAGACGGCAGCTTTCTCTCGGCACCTGTGGCCAAAATAACACCGTCTGCCAAGTATTCTTTACCGTTTGCTGCTAGCGAAAAGCGTCCGTCCGGAAGGTAGGAGATCGCCGTGACCTCGCCGGAGAGGATCCTGGCGCCAAGCCGCCGTGCCCCCTCTGTGGCGCGCGCGTGCAGCTCGCGCCCCGAGATCGGCTCGGCAAAGCCGTAATAATTTTCGATGACGTCGGCCGCCGCAAGCGCCCCGCTATCCCGTGCGATGACGGTTGTCTTATGCCCTGCGCGCACCGTGTAAAGGGCGGCCGATATGCCGGCGGGGCCGCCGCCGACAATGATGACCTCCTTCATTACGGGAGAAGGGCAAGGATGGCATCCTTCGGCCGCAGGCCGACGGCGCGGGCGACCTCACGGCCGCTTTGCAGGACAATGAGGGTGGGGATGCTCATCACACCGAATTTTTCGGCAAGGGCGGGTGCCTCGTCTACGTTGACCTTAGCAACGTGGAAATCGACGGCGCCGGCCGCGATCTCCTCGATGGTGGGGGCAAGCATCTTGCACGGGCCGCACCAATCGGCATAAAAGTCCACAAGGATCGGCAGTGCCGTCCCCTTTAGCGTTTGTTCAAAATTTTCGCTTGTCAGATGCATGATATTCATGGCAGTTATCCTTTCTTTTTTACATGGCAGGGGGATGATCTTTCCCTCTTCCTTCTTTAGTATAACACATGGCGGCTGTAAATGCAAGATTTTTTATTGAGAATTATTTTCGATTAGTACTTGACTTTTTTGTCAATACTGTGTATAATGGTAGCGTAGTAACCGACTGAAAGGGAGAGGATAATGGGAAAAGAAATTGCACGCCGTGATACCCAACAGCGCAAGCTGATCCGCTCGATCCTTGCCGGCTGCCGCGACCATCCGACCGCTGAGACCATCTATGCCCGCGCACGGGACGTAAACCCCGGCATTGGCTTTGGCACCATTTATCGCAATCTGACCGTGCTTGCGGACGATGGCGAGATCCTGCGCCTGCCCGTCCCCGGCGGGGCGGATCGCTTTGACGGGACAGTGGCGGATCATGGGCATTATTTCTGCCACGAGTGCGGCTCGTTTGGCGATATTATGACCGATGCGGTCATCTCGCGCCTGGCGCCGGACGGCTTTTGCGTGGATGGCGTTCTTCTGATCGCCACCGGCCGCTGTGAGGCCTGCCGCCGCAAAGAGACCGATACCGCGCCGGAATAAGGACGATGCGTTAAGCTCAAAAAATTTATTTTATAATATGGAGGATATTATCATGGCAAAAGATCTGAAGGGCACCAAGACCGAGGCCAACCTCGCCGCCGCCTTCGCGGGCGAGAGCCAGGCGAGAAACAAGTATACCTATTTCGCATCGGTAGCGAAAAAGGAGGGCTATGAGCAGATCGCCGCGATCTTTGAGGCGACCGCCAACAACGAGAAGGAGCATGCCAAGCTCTGGTTCCGTGAGCTTGAGGGCATCGGCACGACGGCCGAGAACCTCCTGGCCGCCGCCGAGGGCGAGAACTATGAGTGGACCGATATGTACG
>JAGBZZ010000278.1 GCA_017652965.1 Clostridia bacterium
ATGACGGTACCATCGACTGGGCCGGTATCGACGCTGCTCTCCAGGGGGGCCCGATCGCCTGCTACGGTAACAAGACCAGTGGCGATGCTTCCAAGTTCATCTACTACTGCCTGACCGATACTGCCTATGCTGTTAACGTCACTGTTGACGGTGCCGCAGATGCCGACTATGAGAAGGGCATTACCCTCACCGGTACTGCCTGCGACATCGCCGGTCTGCCCACCACCGCCGGCACCGGCGCTAACGCCCTGACCACCAAGGGTGTTATCGGCACCGATGGCAAGGTCTATGTCCACACCAACGTTGTTGACGGTGCTGTCACCAAAAACGATATGGTGCTGTACACGCTGACCAGCGGCGATACCACCGTGGCCTTCACTGTGGATAACACCGGCGCTGTCACCGTCGTTGAAGGTACCGTGACCGTTGCTCCTGTGGTCGGCACTGCCGCCAACGGCTACGCTCACGAGTTCTCCATCGACCTCTCCGCCTTCGGCGCTAACGCCGCCCAGGTTGAGATCCAGGTCATGGTCTATGACGCCGATATCGAGGATGGCGATGCCACTGACTTCGCTATCGCTAAGGGTGTCATTGGTTAATTCTTGACGCATAAAACCCTCACCGCAAGGTGAAAAGAAAAAGGGCAGCCCCTCGGGGCTGCTCTTTTTTTGCTCTGGTTTTTTCCTCCGCCTTCCCGCAAAAATAAAAACCACCCAAGGGTGGTTTTTGTATTGCAAATTACGAAAGGCTTTCCTCGATCTCTGCCAAGGGTCGACCAAGAACCAGGGAAAGCTCGGTGTACAAATGCCGCTTTGCCGTGCTTTCATAGTCAAGCTCAAAGTCGGGTAGCCGTCTCTGCGTTCCCGCAAACTCGGCGCGCCGCGCACGTACAGTCTTGATCAGTGCCACGTAGGCCGCAAGCTCTCCGGTGGCGATCGCGTTGCGATAGACCTCGCGCCGCGCCTTTTCCTGCGTGACCGCCAAAAGCGGGATCGCTTGTGCATTGGCTATAACAGCTTCTGCCTCCTCGGGCGTGGAAAGCGGGCGCATCGAAATGCGGTCATTCTCCACAGGGGTATAAATGACACTGGATGCCGTACCGTTGATGGGCTTTAATATGTAAAAGGTGCGGTGGTCATTTTTATCAAAGGGGCAGGCGCAAACGTCATCCACAAGGCAAACACCGCTTGTGCCGTATACCAGGTGATCACCGATGCGATACATAAAAAGCCCCCCTTTTTTTGTCATTTCTTATACTCAAAAATGCGCTTGTCTACACCTTCTATTATACCAAAAAAAGCCCCAAAATGGTAGTGGCACTTTCCACAAATCCACGCCGAAATAATTCGGGTATCTTGCACAATTCCGCCTCACACCGCTTTTTGCCCCAAGCATCTCGCGGGGCGAAGGTGCACACAAGTAGTCCGTCCCGGATTCCGCATGGGGCTAAAGCCCCCAGCGCTTTTGCGGCACACCGCAAAAGTTCGACTCACCTGCGGTTCGCTCAGAATGACACGGGACGGGATGCTACGGAGTGTTCCCCTTTTCTCCCCTCTCAGTCACGGCAAGCCGTGCCAGCTTTGCCCTGTCCTGCCACATGGTCGCCGCGCGTAGGGGCATAGCCTCGTCCTTCGGCTCCCTGTGGCGAGGACTTCGCTTCGAGAAAACGCCGCACCGTGGCGTTTCCTCTTTGCTCGCCCTCCGGGAGAGGTGGCGGCGTAGCCGACGGAGAGGGTAAAAAGCAAAGAGTACCCTCTCTGCACCCACCCGCGTGTCAGTCCCCCGCGAGCAAAACACCACAGTGCGGTGTTTTGCGAGTCGAACCCGACCCTAGGGAGGGCGGCGGGTACGTAGGACACGACGAGATCTCGCGGGACGAAGGTGCAACCAAGTCGCCCGTCCCAGATTCCGCATGGGGCTAAAGCCCACAGCGCTTTTGCGGCA
>JAGBZZ010000279.1 GCA_017652965.1 Clostridia bacterium
CCTCCACCGTGGCCATCGCTTGGGTGGTGCTTTCCCTTGGCGCAGCCATCGCCATTGCCGCCCTCGGCCGTACCTTCCTCCTGGGTGAGGATTCCTCGCTTGCCGAGCTTCTTCTGCCCGCAGGCAAACAGCAGGATATCTTCATCGTGCTGGCACAGAAGATCTTCCCGCCCATTATCTCGGGTCTGCTCCTTGCCGCTATCGTAGCGGCCGCCATGTCCACCACCGACAGCCAGCTTCTAGTGGCCTCCTCCTCCTTCACCAGCGACCTTTACAAGCCCCTGCTCCGCAAGGGCAAGGCCTCTGAGCGTGAATTGCTGTGGGTCGGCCGTATCGTGGTGCTGATCGTCAGCGTGGTTGCCTTCCTGATCGCTTCCAGCGGATCGAGCTGGGCAAGCAACATCATGAGCATGGTAGAGAACGCATGGGGTCTGTTTGGCGCGGCCTTCGGTCCCGTTGTGCTTCTGTCTTTGTTCTGGCGCCGCTTTAACTACGCAGGTGCCCTGGCAGGCATCATCACGGGCGCTGTGGTGGATATCGCATGGCTCCTTTGCTTCACCAACACCATCACGACCGCTCTCATCGCCCCCACGGGCATTTACGAGATCCTGCCCGGCTTTGTGACCGGTGGCATCGCCGCTGTAATCGCTTCCCTTGCGACCAAGGCACCCAGCGAAGAGGTTGACGCCATCTTCGCAAGCGCGACCGCCGCTGATCTTGACGACTGATAAAAACCCCAAAAAGCCGTACCGCGCACCGCGCGGTACGGCTTTTTTTCTTGACACGGCGCCCGCGCCCTGCTATAATAAAAGCAGAAAAAACAAGGAGGTCACCCGATGAAGACAACACGCATTCTGACATACGCGCTCCTTTTGGCGCTGGCTTTTTCCCTTTTGGCGCTTCCCTCCTGCTCGGGATCTCCCACCCCCTCCAAGCGGGGAGAAATAGCGGATATCACGCGCGGATATTTTGGGGATCTGACCGCCCCCATCACCCTCTCGCTCTCCGAGTATGTGGAGAAAAACGGCGCGGACGTTTCCTTTGCCGTCACCTCCTCCGACCCCGCGGTCGCGCGCGCATCCCTCTCGGGTGACAGCCTGAAGATCGACCTGCTTGCAGGCGATGGCTCGGCCGAGATCACCGTTTCGGTCAAAAGCGGCAAAAAAGAGGCGTTTTCCCTCTCCTTCACCGTGAATGCCGCCTCCTACACGCGCATAGCCTGCATCGGCGACAGTCTGACCTACGGTCATTCGTGGCCCGAGGAATCTTGGCCGGTCTATCTTTGTGCGCTTCTTGGTGAGGATTTCACCGTCGGCAACTTCGGCCGCAACGGCGCCTCCATCTGCGGCTACAACCCCACGGGCTACCTCAAATATACCGAGCAGACCGAGTACACGGCCAGCATGGATTTTGCGCCCGACATTCTTGTGGTGATGCTGGGCACCAATGACGCCAAGGACTGGGCACCCGCCGAGCCTGAATTTATCAGCACCTACATTGACCTGCTGGATTCCTACCTGCGCGCCTACCCTGACCTCAAGATCCTGCTCGTCACCGCCCCGCCGACCATGGAAAACAACCGCTTTAACCTGCCAAACGACGTCATCACAAATGAGGTCGTTCCCCTGCAACGCGACCTTGCCGCCCTTTTGGAATTGCCCCTTCTCGACCTTTCTGCCATCATGCACGAGGCCGATAGCGGGTACGAGGCATTTCTGCGGGGAGATGCCGCCTTTGACGGCGTGCATCTGTCTGTTGCAGGCGCACAATTGGTGGCACAGCTGGTGGCAGAGGCCATCGCCGCATTCTGATCTGCAAATAAAAAAGCCTCCCCGGTGTAAGGGGAGGTGGCA